>JBMSIW010000031.1:0-18696 GCA_049418265.1 Vulcanococcus sp. | reverse complement strand
CGTTCACCTTCTCGGGGAACACGCCATCTTTGGGGTGCAGGAACTCGGTGTCACCACCGGGGAAGATCCGGTAGATCTTGTAGTCCTCGATGCGGGGCTTGAACTTGGTGCGCAGCTGGGTACCGAGAGCCAGGCACTGCTCTTTGCGAGCGAAGTACATGATGTTCTCGCCCTCGTTCATGTGAGCGGCGCCACCGGTGGGCAGCTCAAACGCCTGAACTTTGCTGCTGGTCCAGGTGATCGCGTACTTCTCCTCGGTCTCAGCGGCGTTGAGCAAGCCGCCCGTGCTGCCGATGTACTTCGGGAGTTGACCGCTCAATGCCATGGCTGTTCCGGAGAGGGGAGTCGGCGGACCGCAGACCGTTTCAAGCGGAAGCTAGCACCGTGTTTTTAGGGAAACTGGGGGCGGCCAAGCTCTCTTCACACCCGTCAACAAACGGCTGACTCAGGGCTCCGTCGCCGCGACCGGGAAGAAGACCGTCAGATCATTGCCGGAGCGCTCCGCCAGCCGGCCGCCGAGGCTGTGAAACAGCCGCTGGGTGGCCTGGCGGCTCAGCTGCAGGCTGCCGGTTCCCGGGTTCCAACTGAGCACCGGACCGACCCGCTCCTGGAGCTGATCGCGCTCCAGACCGCTATCCGCATCGGGTGCCTGGAGATTCAAGGCACTCAGACGCAGCTTCAAGCGAGCCCCCGCCGGCTGCAGGCTCAGCTGGACCCGACTGCCTCCCGGCAGGCCCCGGCTAAAGCGATCCATCAACCCCCCGAGCACGGTCTCCAGACGCGCCGGATCGCTCAAGACCAAGGGCAGCTCCGGCGCCAGGGTCAACTCCAGCAGCAGCGCGCGCCGCTCCAGTTGCTGCTGCCAGAGCGGCTCCAGCTGACGCAGCAACTGCGAGAGATCGGTTCGAGCCAATCCCCGCTGCTCCTGCTCTGCCGCTGGCTCCCGCTGCAGCTCCGCCGCCAGAAAGATCAGCCCGAAGCGATCGATCTGCTCACTGCATTCGCCATCGATCTGATGCAGGCGCTTGCGCACCAGATCCGAGAGGTCGCTGCGCCGCAGCAGGGAACGAATCAAGGTCCGAATCGTCGCCAGGGGGGTGCGCACCTCATGGGTGAGCGCCTCCAGCAAGGCCAGTTCACTGCTCGGGCCTGCTGCGTTGGTGGTGTCACTCGCGCGGTGCACCAGGGGTTGCAGGGTGACGCTGGGGGCCATGGCCGCCAGACGCTCCGCCAAAAGGGGCCAGAACATCTGGGACTGCCCCTCATCGGACTGCAAGCCTCCCAGGGACTGGATGGTCCGCCGTAGGGCCTGACCTTGCTCGGGATCGCTCTGCTGCAACCGCTCATCCAGCAGGGTCAGGGCCGCCGAGAGGGTGGGCGGATCAAAGCGCACCACCAACCGGCGCCCCTGGGGAGAGCCCACCAAGGCCATCGCGATCTGCAACTTGGGGGTGATCAACAGCAGGACTGGATCTGTGCCATCGCCGTCAGCAAGGGCCAAACGCTGAAAGCCACCACTGGCGGAGGGCACCGCACCGCCAGAGGGCAGCAAGGGCGCCGAGGACTGCAGCAGATCCTTCAGCTCCGGTGGCGCCCAGACCCATCCCTGAAGCTGCCGCAGCAGCGCCGGTTCATAGAGGGCGGGCAAGGGGGAAGCCAGCCAGACCCCCTGCTGGGGCCCCAAGGGCAGCAGCAGATCGTCCTGCAACACCGAGAGGGCCGCCCACCACTGACGGCGCACGCTGTCCTCGTCGCTGCGGCCGGGAGGGACACCGTCGGACAGGCAGCGGCGTAGAGCCTCAAAACTGCAGTCCGAACCTGCCATCAGGAGCGGAAGGGCTGCTTCTTGACCCGGCGCGCCACAGACGCGCAGAGGCCAAGGCCAATGAAGTTCACAAGCATCGCCGAGCGGCCGTAGCTCAGCCAGGGCAGAGGGATGCCCGTGATGGGCCCCAGGCCGATGGTCATGTTGATGTTCACCACCACCTGGAACATCACCATCGCCCCCACACCAATGACCACCAGGGCCTCGAGATCCGTGCGGGCGTTGCGGGCGATCTGCAGCAGATGCCAGATCCAGGCCACAAATCCAACCACCACCAGAGCGCTGCCCAGGAAACCGGTTTCCTCACCCAGGGCACTGAAGATGAAATCGGTGTGCTGCTCGGGGATGAAGCGCAGCAAGGTGAGATGGCCCTGCAGCAGGCCCGTACCGAACCAGCCCCCCGAGCCAATCCCCACGGTGCTCTGCAGCAGGTGATAACCGCCACCAAGGGGATCCTTGTTGGGATCAAGGAACAAGGTGAGGCGATCGCGCTGGTGGGGCTGCAGGAAGTTGTTCCAGAGCCAGGGTGTCGCCACGGCGAACAGGCCCTCAATCGCCAACACACCTAAAGGTGCCAGGGTTTTCCAGGGCAGGGTCCTGTAGGCCATCACGGCCATCAGGGGAATCCAGGCCAGCAGCAGCCAGGGGAAGACCCCAGCCAAAACCGATGTCACCACCGGGGACACCAGCAGAACCACCCAGGCCCCTGGCATCCCGGACCAGTAGGTCATCACCAGCAGCACAGCCCCAAAGACCAAGGAGGTGCCCAGATCCGGCTGGATCAAGACCAACAGCCAAGGGATGCTGATGGTGACCACGGGGCGCACCAGATCCACCGGTCGCTCCACCGGGTGCCTGGCGAGCACCTGCGCCAGCAGCAGGATTGCCGCGATCTTGGCGAATTCAGAGGGCTGCACATGGAAGCCCGCAATGTTGATCCAGCTCTGGGCGCCGAGGGCACTGACGCCCACCAGGCGCACCGCCACCAGGCTGATGATCGTGACCCCGTAGATGGGCCAGATCCAGCGGGTGATGCGCTCCACGGGAACCCGCGCCAGGCCCAGGGCGATCGCCAGGCCCACCGCCGCCGTGATCCAGTGCTGGTACCAATCGGCGTAACCG
The DNA here is from genome assembly GCA_049418265.1 of Vulcanococcus sp. Lineage (GTDB taxonomy): Bacteria > Cyanobacteriota > Cyanobacteriia > PCC-6307 > Cyanobiaceae > Vulcanococcus. The sequence continues at coordinate 15,749 of JBMSIW010000031.1, read as the reverse complement.
GCCTGGCGCTGGGTACTCGCAATCAAGATCCCGGCGATGAAAATCATCGCCAGGGGGATCCACCACAGCAGGCGATCCACCCCCGCGAACAGGCGCTTGCGACGCCCGCGGCTTCGCCACCAGGCGCCGGTGAGGGTCATCGGCTCAGGGCAACAGGAAGCTGCGCCGCCAGAGCCCGGAACGCTGCGGCCGTGGCGGATTCCGGTGCACTCAAGACAGCCGGGTGACCACCGTCACCGCCCTGCACCACCGCGAGCTCCATGGGCAGCTGAGCCAAGAGCGGAACCCCGCTTTCCGTCGCCAAGCGCTCACCGCCGCCGCTGCCGAAGAGCTCGTAGCGCTTCTCGGGGGCATCGGGGGGAATGAAGGCGGTCATGTTCTCCACCACGCCCAACACGGGGACCCCCAACTGCTGGAACATCGCCAGACCGCGGCGGGCGTCCTGGAGGGAGACGATTTGAGGCGTGGTCACAATCACCACCCCAGCCATCGGGACAGCTTGGGCCAAGCTGAGCTGGGCATCACCCGTGCCAGGCGGGAGATCCACCACCAAGACATCCCGTTCGCCCCACTCCACTTGATAGAGGAACTGGCGAATGATGCCGTTCAACATCGGGCCTCGCCAGATCACGGGCTGATCTGCATCAATCAGCAGACCCATGGAGACCATGGCGATGCCGCAGCTCTCGATCGGGGTGAGCACCTGCTCATTACCGCTGCCGCGCACCTGGGGGGTTTGATCGGCCACCCCGAGCATGGTGGGGGCATTCGGCCCATAGATATCGGCATCCAGGAGTCCCACCTTCAGGCCCGAGGCCGCCAGGGCGCAGGCCAGGTTGACGGCCACGGTGCTCTTGCCGACACCGCCCTTGCCGCTGCTGACCGCAATCACCTGCTTGACGCCAGGGATGGGCTGTCGCTCCGGCCCCCCGCTGCCGTGACCCGCCGCACCGATGGGCGCTGCGGAGGGCGCAGCCGACTGGGAGGGAGCCTGCGCCAGCTCGATCTGTACGTCATCAATGCCATGGAGCTCCAGCAGAGCGCCGCGGGCATCGGCCGCAATGCGGTCCCGCTGGGACGAGGCGTAGCCCGGCAACGCCAGGCGGAACACGACCCGGTTGTTCTGCACCCGCACCTGCTGAATCCACTGCAGTTCCAACAAGCCGCGGCCGCTGCCGGCATCTTTGAGGGGCTCAAGGGCGGCGAGGGCCTGCGTGAGGGCCTGGTCTGCGCTTGCCATTGAGCGGTCTCTGGGTGAGCGGATCCTAAAAGCGTCTGCCGGAGCCGGCTGCAGCCGAAAGGGTTTGCAGCGAGGGGGTCACGAACTCTCTCGAAAACTTGTGTCTCGGCGGGGCGAGCTGAAAAGGTATGGGCTTCTCCCATGCCGAGAGGCCGTAGGCGCGATGTTGAAGGGTTTGCTGTCCCGAGCCAAGGCCAAGCTGGCCAGCGAGAGCGCGGTGAACCCCGCCGGCCATCAGGCACTGGAGGCACCGCCGGCCGATTCCCGCCAGCGGGCCAAGGCGCTGTTGATGGGCCTGCAGGATTCGATCTGCGCCGGCCTGGAGCAACTCGATGGCACCGGCCGCTTCGCCGAAGAAAGCTGGGTCAGACCGGAGGGCGGCGGCGGCCGTTCGCGGGTGATGAAGGGCGGCCGCGTGTTCGAGCAGGGCGGCGTGAACTTCTCGGAGGTGGAAGGCAGTGAGCTGCCCCCCTCGATCCTCAGCCAGCGCCCGGAAGCCAAGGGCCACCGCTGGTTCGCGACCGGCACCTCGATGGTGCTGCACCCCCGCAACCCCTACATCCCCACCGTTCACCTCAACTACCGCTACTTCGAAGCCGGCCCGGTGTGGTGGTTTGGCGGCGGCGCCGACCTCACGCCCTACTACCCCTTCCTCGAGGACGCCAAGCACTTCCACAGCACCCTCAAGGGCGCCTGCGACAGCGTGAACCCCTCCTTCTATGAGGTGTTCAAACCCTGGTGCGACGAATACTTCTATCTGAAGCACCGCGATGAAACCCGCGGCGTGGGCGGCATCTTCTACGACTACCAAGACCCCCGCGGCGTTCTCTACAAAGGCCAGGATCCCCATGGCCCCGCTGCCGCTGCGGGCCAACGGGTGGGCAGCCAACCCCAGAGCTGGGAGCAGCTGTTCGCCCTGGCCAGCGCCTGCGGGAACGCCTTCCTGCCCAGCTATGTACCCATCGCCGAGAAGCGCCAACACACGCCCTACGGCGAACGGGAGCGGCAATTCCAGCTCTATCGCCGCGGCCGGTATGTGGAGTTCAACCTGGTGTTCGACCGGGGCACGATCTTCGGCCTGCAGACCAACGGCCGCACCGAATCGATCCTGATGTCGCTGCCGCCTCTGGTGCGCTGGGAATACGGCTATCAGCCCGAGGCCGGCAGCCGCGAGGCGCTGCTCACCGATCTCTTCACCAAACCCCAGAACTGGCTGGGCGATGACTCACTGATCGCCCGCTGCCAGCCCCACGGGGCTGTGAACTGAGCCGCTCGCCGGCGCTGCGCTTGCCAAGGGGGCCGCGCCTGGTTTGCGATAGCGGCCCAAGCCAGCCTCCAGCGCGGCAACCACGCGCTCGGTAATCGTCGCAAGGGCACGTTCCCGAGTGCGGGGATTGCGCAGGGCCGGCTCCAGGGGCGCCTCGAGCTTGCCGATCTCCAGCAGGGTGATGCCGCGGCGAGGGCCGCCAAGGCCACCACGGAATTGCCAGGGATAGCCCCCGAAGGCCACCGCCAGGCTCTCGTCAATGGCTGTCGGCGGACGGTGGAAAGCCGGGATCACACCTGAACCGATCCCATCGGGGCCGTAGGCGTCGAAGTGGATCTCCAGGGCGTAGCCCCCAGCCGCAGCATGGGCCTTGCCCACGCTCCAGTTGGTGCGTGGGTCATCCCCGTCCTCGATGGTGCGCTGGGGGGGGTCATAGAAGCTGATGTTCAAACCCCGCTGCTGGCCGAGCTTGACGACCCGCTGAGCCACCTGCAGGTTCCAGAACAACTCATCGCGCATGCCGGCTTGCATGGGCCTTGCGCCGCGGCGATCCACCGCATCACCGGAGGTTCCAGCCCCCGGGATGCCCTGGGAGTCCGCATGACCGGCCATCACCAGGATGGGCAGATCCGCCGGAACAGCAGCCCGGCCCACCCAATCGCGCCCGAGGCGACCGCGCACACCGGTGAGTGGATCAGGGCCTTGGGGCAGGGGTGCCGACGAAGGTGCCGGCGACGGTGCCTGAGCTGCTGCAGCCAGGGCGACTCCAGCAGCCGCCAGGCTGGCCAGGAGCAACGTGCGGCGACGCGGAAGGCTCATCGCCCCACTTTGGCGCAAATCAGATCGGTGAGTGCAACAGATCGCCGGCACCGAAGAGGCCCAAGCGCGGCCCCATCTCCTGCTCCAGCGCAATCAGCTCATCGCGATGGGCCCGCATCTGCAGGGCGCTGCCGGTGGCCTCGTCATGACTGATCAGACGCAGCTCGAGGGTTTCCGGCCGCGCAGCCCGGCGGCGGTAAATCCAACCGGCCAAGGGACCCAGAGCCGTGAGCAGAAGAGGCCACCAGGCCAAGGCGGGCAACAACTGACACAAGACCAGTCCCAGACAAGCCGCCCCGACCGCCCCGAGCAGCGAGAGCAGCAGCGCCAAGCTGCCACTGGCTTCCACCTGACCGCGAAAACGGAGCAACCTGCGTTCCGGATTGGTCTCCTCGGCCACCCAGCCGCGGCCCAGCAGCCACTCGGTCAGTGCAGGCAGCACCTCCAGCGGGGGCCTGGAGGAGCGAATTTCGACCACCGTGGTGCGGTCCTTACTGGCGGCCCGCAGGAAGAACACCAGGCCGATAGCCAGCAGGAGCGTGAGCGGCAGGGTGGAACCCAGGGCCTGGGACATGCGACCCGGCATGAAGATTCCGCTCATTCTCCTCCAGCCAGTGGTGCCACGGCGGCATCAGCTGCTCGGCCTCCGGGCGATGGGTCTCGAGCAGGTGCAACATGCGCCGCGGCCGGCCACGACTCGGGCAGCGCTGGGCGTAGCTGGCGATGGCCCCCTCCTGATCCAGAAACCCGAGGGCCTGCTGCAGCACCGTCTCCGAGAGGCGGAGCTTGGGATGGCAGGCACTGAGGTCATGCATCAAGGCCGTCGGATAGGTATCGGTCTGCAGCAAGCGCTCAAGCACCCAGCAAACCGCCAACTCCAGGCCGAGATGCTGAATCGCAGGGCGCTCAAAAAAGGCACGAATCGAAGCCAGACCCGGACGTGCCTGCAGGTGGCGGGAATGCATGGAACAAAGGCCAGGCGCTATTCACCTACTAGCGCAATCTCAAAGCAAGTCTCAAAAGAACAGGATGATCTTGGGATTCGCGGCGCCGTCCGCGACGATGGCCTGAAGTCACGGTCTTCCCCTTGAGCAGCACCACCAGCGCCATCACCCCCCCTGCGGCGGGCTCAAGCCCCGCTCGCTTTGCCGTGCTGGACCGCGACCTGAGCCCGGAATGGCATGCGCTGCTGAGCCAGTCCCAGGCCCTGGCGGTGGACACCGAGGCCATGGGCCTGGTGCACGGCCGTGATCGCCTCTGCCTGGTGCAGATCAGCGATGAGCAAGACAACGTCTGCTGCATTCGCATCGCGCGCGGACAAACCGAGGCGCCCCTGCTCAAAGAGCTGATGGAGGCCGAGAGGATTGAGAAGGTCTTTCACTTCGCCCGCTTTGATGTGGCGGCCCTGGGGGAGGGGCTTGGCATCCAGGTGAACCCACTCTTCTGCACCAAGATCGGCAGCCGCTTGGCCCGGACCTACACGAACCGCCACGGTCTCAAGGATCTGGTGAACGAGCTCTGCAAGGTCGAGCTCGACAAAGGAGCCCAAAGCAGTGACTGGGGCCGCGTGGAGGAGCTCAGTGACGTCCAGCTGGCCTACGCGGCCAATGACGTTCGCTATCTGCTGGCAGCCCGCGCAAGGCTGATCGAGATGCTGGAGCGGGAAGAGCGCCTGGAGCTGGCGCGCCGCTGCTTCGCCTGCATCCCCGTGATCTCAGAGCTGGACCGCGGCCGCTTTGGCGCCATCTTCGAGCACCGCTCTTAATCGTCGCCGAGGTAGTTCTCCTCCTCTTTCACGGCCTCCAGCAGCACATCCAGGAGTTGCCGCGATTCCTGCGCCACTCCCTGGGCCTCAAGCACCAAGCGCTGGGCGACCAACAGACGCCCAGCGTTGTCACGGATGCCCTCCTTGGCCGCCACCAGATCCACCTTGCGGCGTGCCGAGGAAATGCTGATGCTGAGTGCGCTGGCGAGCTTGCCGCAGGCCGTCACGTAGTCCTTGTCCTGGGGAGCGGCCATGGGGCGAAGGGCTCTGGGGCAGATGCCCCCATCATCCCGTTCAGCCCTTCAGGCCTTCAGAAGCCGCCGCTCGATCAAGGCGGCCAGGGCCTCGCTGCCCCCGGCAGGCCCCATGCGCTGGGCCCCGATGGCACCCAGCTGGGCGCGCAGCTGCGGCTCCTTCAAGAGCAGCTCCATCCGCTCGGCAAGGTCCAGGGGGGTGGAGCAGACCCGCACCGCACCTCCGAGCAAACGGCTCTGGCGCTCCGCAAAGCCGCGCTTGAACTGAGGCCCAGGCCCCGGCAGCGAAAGGGCGGGGATTCCCAGGCCCACCGTCTGCTCCGTCGCCGTACCAGCTGCCGCCAGGGCCAGTTCAGCCCAGGCCGCCCACTGGGCGAAACACCCCGGTCCCAGCAGTAAGAGCCGGTTACCGCGGCTCCAGGCCGATGCGGCCTCGCAATCGGAAGGGACCTGGGCGGGCTCATAGCCGAGATCGGCGAGCAGAGGACTCCAGTCCTCGGGGCTCGGACGGGAACCCGTCGCCGCCAGCAGCACCAGCGGCTCAGGGCTCCGCCCCATCGCCACGCTCTTCAGCAGGCCGCGCAAATTGCCCAGGGCCTCAGGCATGCGGCTGCCCCCAAGCAGCAAAACCCGCCGGTAGGAGCGCAGGCTGACGGGAGGCGGCCCCTTCAGCAGGCCATCCATCATCGGGTTGCCAGGAGCCAGGGCCGGAACCCCATGGCGGCGCAAGCCTCGGGCCGTCAGGCGATCGCGCATGGCCACGAGGCGGCAGCGGCGCCGAGCCATCAAGGCCCACTCCCAGGGATCCCACTCGCTGCCCTTGAGGCGGTGATAGAGGGCCGCCAAACCCGCGGAACCAGGACCACTGGCCCAGGTGTAATCGCTCTTCGGAGTCCCCAAAAAGCCATAGGGACCGCCACCTGCCCAGGCCAAGAGCAGGGGCAGCAGATCCCCGACGGCCAAAACGGGATCACCGCTGCGTCCCCAACGGCGCACCAGACGCCACTGCCCCCAGCTCAAGGCCAGCACCCCGGCCCCAAGGTCCGAAAGCAGGCCGCGCAGGCTCTGGTTGCTGAACCCGCCACTCGGCAGGACCTGCCGCGGGCCGATTCTCTGCAGCAGACCAGCCGCTTCAGCGCCCGCGTAGGCCGAGCCCTCCCCCACCATCGGCAAGACCGAGATCGCAAGAGCGGGAACGCGCTGCTTCAGGGCCTGAATGACCCGCAGTGCAATCAGGTCTTCCCCGTGGCCGTTGCTCAGCACCAGCAGGCGGCCAGGCATCCCGTGACTGATACGATCCGTCCCTGGGAGTTTGCTCCCAAGCGGCGGCATGGCCAAGTGGTAAGGCAGAGGATTGCAAATCCTTTACCCCCAGTTCGAATCTGGGTGCCGCCTTCTATTGATCAAAGAGCAGCTCAACGCAGGTTGAGATCAGCGCTCCACTGCTCACCGCTGCTGCTGTTTTCAGCCTTGCAACGGACCTTGGACTCGCTGAGCTCACAGAGACCGGAAGCGGGCATCGTCTTGGGGTAGCCCACGACCAACCCGCGGCTGTTGAACTGGGCATTGCGGACCACCGAGATCTGGAGGCGCATCGGCGCGGCGGGCTGACAGAGACCATCACGGCAGGGCATCGGAGCACTGGCTGCGTCCAACTCGCCCACAAAGGTGAGCTCCTGCACCAAGCCAGGTTCCGCGGAGGGGGCCAGGACGCTGAAGCGCAGGACCGCTTCGTTGCGCTGGTCCAGACGCACGGCCTGGCAACGCTCCAGACGCCGGAATTCCACGGTCAGTACGCAGCTGCTCACGTCCTGCTGCCAGCGGCCAAAACCCTCACCAGCAGCCTGCGCAGGCATGGCCGCCGCGGTGATCAGCAGGGCTGCCCAGGCACGCACCTCAGTAACCCGAATCAGCCACGCACATGCCGATGCACACCAGGCCATTGCTGGCGGTTCGCCCGCAGTGATCACACAACACAGGCTCGCTTGGCTGTGGTTGCCCGAGCTGGGATGACGACGCCGAAGCGTCAGGGCTACCGGAGGCGCCGCCAGCACCAGTTCTGGGCAGAGAATTCAGCACAGTGGTGGCCTGCAACGCCTTGATCATGACAAGCGAGGCCGCCCAGCCGGGTATTGGGGTTGGCACCTGGGCCTGGGGCAACCAGTTTCTCTGGGGCTACGACCCCCAGCGGGATGACGCCGTCCTCGAAGCCACCTTTCGGCGCTGCCTGGAGGTGGGACTGGACTTCTTCGACACCGCTGATTCCTATGGCACAGGACGCCTCAATGGCCGCAGCGAGGAGCTCCTGGGGCGCTTTGCCAGTCAGTGCAGCCCCCAGCAGCAGGAGCGCCTCTGCATCGCGACCAAGCTCGCCCCTTTCCCCTGGCGCCTGGGACGCCGGGGCTACGACAAGGCCTTCGCCGCATCCCAACGCCGACTGCAAGGACAGCTCAAGCGGGTGCAACTGCACTGGAGCACCCAGCGCTATGCCCCCTGGCAGGAGGGACCGCTGCTCGAGGGCCTGGCGGACCTGGTCAGCCGAGGGGCTGCCCGCAGCCTCGGGGTCTCCAACATGGGCCCCAAGCGATTGCGGCAGGTGCACCAGCAACTCGCCGATCGCGGCGTGCAGCTCGCCAGCCTGCAGGTGCAGCTCTCCCTGCTAGCCCCGCAGGCGATCGAGCCTGGGGGTGTGAGCGAGGTCTGCCGGGAACTGGGCATTGAGCTGATCGCCTACAGCCCCCTGGCGCTGGGACTCCTCGGCCGGGATCCGCAAGACCCCCGCCCCAATCCCAAAGGGCCCCGGGGATCGTTATTCCGCCAGCTGGAGCCCCGACTCGTGGCGCTGCGCCAAGCCATGGCGGAGATGGGCCGCAGCAAACCAGGCGGCGTCGGCGCGGTCGCCCTGAATTGGTGCAGGGCCCATGGAGCCATGCCCATCCCGGGAATGCGCAGCATCGCGCAGGTCAACGCCGCGGCAGCAGCACAAGGCTGGACCTTGAGCAGCGCCGAGCGCCTGGAGCTCGATCAACTGGCTCTGGCGCCGGGAGCCGCACGCATGCCCGCCAATCCCTTCCAGAGCGCCTGAGCTCAGTCGGCGCTCATTTGGGGTGATGGATCAGGGGTCAAGACCACCGTCATCCGCTCCCGCTCCGGCAGCGTCGCCGCCTCAGGGCGCTTAACCAGAGGGATCACCCGAGCCCGCGGAGGCTCCGGCGCCAGGGGGGCCTGGGCCTCCCTGGAGGCCTCCTCGCCGTCCTCGTCAGCTTCGGCCTCACCGGGGCCTTCATCACAAGCCGTCAGGGCCTCCTGCAACAGGGAATCAAACGTCGCGCCGGGCAGGCGGTGACGTGCGATCTCAAGAAAAGCGCGGGCAAGGGATTCACCGGCGGCCGCCTTCAGCGCTGGATTGGAGCGGCGCTGTTCCTGCTCCTCATCAACGGCACGAATGAAGCGCTCCGTCACATCACGCTTGGTGGCAGCGCGGATGCGGGTCTCCTGCTCCTGAGGGTTCAGATTGAGTTGCTGATCGAGCTCCTCAAGGCGGCGGCTGAGGCTGTCGAGAACCTCGCGGGCCTCCTTACCAACATGGGCCAGCTGTCCGTCTGAGAGACGGGGAAGATCCGCCACAAAGACCTTGCCGTGATCCCGCAGGGTCAAGAAGGTGGGGCGCACATTGCTGCGGCCGGGATAAGCCTCGCGGCGAAGAGGACGATTGGGGGGGACTGGACCGGCTGAGCTACGGCGCCGGGTCATCCGGCTTGAAGTGTTCACAAAACCGGAAGCCGCCCGCAGATCGGCTGGGAACGAAGACGCGTTGCTGGGTTGCGCGTTAAACGACATAAAACGACCCTATAGAGAGAACAACTGAAACTGAAATACGCCCGATATCAGACAAAGCTGACCTGCAAACCAATGGCAGGCTCGGCGAACGATCAACAATCTGCGGAGAAACCGCAGTTCAGCTCAGGCAGACCCTAGGTAGAGAAAAGAGATCCTCTGCCTCGGTGCCGCAGGACTGATGCAATTTGGCAGGTCTGCGCTGGCGCGTCAGTACGGCAATCCCGCCAATGGCTCAGAACCGGCTGAGCCCGGCTCCACCGAACCCAGGCGCCAGGCCTGGTGCCCCGAGGCGCTGCAGAGGCCGATGGCCCGCTCCACTTCAGCCTCCGGGAGCACCAGCACAAACCCCACCCCCAAGTTGAAGGTGTTCCAGAGATCCTCCTCGGGCACGTCGCCTTTCTCCTGAAGCCAGCGGAACAGGGCCGGCCGCTCCCAGCTGCTGCAGTCCAGGCGGGCATGCACGCCCTGTGGCAGCGCACGGGGCAGGTTCTCCGGCAAGCCACCACCGGTGATGTGGGCCATGCCGTGGAGATCGACCCCAGCGCTCAGCAGGGCCTGCACCAAAGCGGTGTAGAGAACCGTGGGCTCCAGCAGCGCATCCAGCACTCCCACCCCACCGGGCTCCAAGGCGGCCGCTTCCGTAATCGCATGGGCCTCCAAGATGCGGCGCACCAGGCTGAAGCCATTGCTGTGGACGCCACTACTGGCCACCGCCACCAGTTGATCGCCGGCCTGGACGCGGCGACCATCAATCAAGGCGTCCTCATCGACCACCGCCACACAAAAACCAGCCAGGTCGTAGCGACCAGGGCCATAGAAGCCAGGCATCTCCGCGGTCTCCCCGCCCAAGAGGGCGCAGCCGCTCTGGCGGCAGCCATCGGCGATGCCCTCCACCACTGAGGCCATGGCCTCAGGGGCGAGCTTGCCGGTGGCGATGTAATCCAGGAAGAAGAGTGGTTGCGCGCCACTGGTGATCACGTCGTTGACGCACATCGCCACCAGATCGATCCCCACCCCGTGGTGGCGCCCATAGGCCTGGGCCAGCTCGAGCTTGGTCCCGACGCCATCGGTGCCCGACACCAAGAGGGGCTTGCGGATGCCCTCAGGCAGTCGGCAGAGACCGCCGAAGCCGCCGAGCCCACCAACCACTTCAGGCCGGCGCGTGGACTCCACACTCGAGCGAATGCGCTCCACAAAAGCGCGACCCGCCACCACATCAACGCCGGCCGTGCGGTAGTCCATGCCCTACGAGGCTCAATCTCTCCCCTGATCCTGCCCCGTCAGCGGCCACCAAACCGCCCCAGGCAGTGGACGATCTCCAGATTGCACCAAGAAACGATTAGCCCGGCTAATCCCTGAAATCACTCCTGCTGATGCCGAGCCCCAGGTGGGCCAGGGCCGAAGTCCTGGTGGGGAGGCGATTTCAGCCATGGATCGCGAATCCTGATCAATCGAGATCAGGGAATTTGTGAGCAAATACTCATGCCAAGGCCATTAATTTGGCTCCGTACTAATTACTTGCCAGGAATTCCTTCAACACCACTTTCCTGATCAGTCATCTTTTTTCAGGTCAAAGAGGAGTTGGAGAGCTGATCTGATCAGCTGCTCTGCCATGCGGGGCGTCTTCCGATTGTTATGCGTCGTCTCGCCGTACTCCTTGGTAGCTCCGCCCTCCTGCTCTCTGGAAGCAGCAACGCGCTACCTGTCTTCGCCACCACCGGTCGTGTCGCGCCGGTTCTTGACGAATCTCTGGACCTCTCCCTGCGCAACGTGGAGACCCCTGAGGTCGATCAAGAGCAACCCCTGAAGCCCATTGCCCCGCCCCAGCCACTGGCGGTCCGCTCGGTCAGCACAGGCCAAGCCAGCTGGTATGGCCCTGGCTTCTACGGGAACCGCACTGCCAACGGCGAAGTCTTCCGGCCAGGCACCCTCACGGCAGCCCACCGCACCCTGCCCTTCGGCACCAAAGTGCGCGTCACCAACCTCCGCAACGGCCGCACCGCCGTGGTTCGGATCAACGATCGCGGCCCCTTCCACGGCAGCCGCGTCATTGACCTGGCCCACGGAGCTGCCAGCCAACTCGGTGTGGTGGCCAGTGGCATCGCCAACGTGAAGCTGGAAGTGCTCCGCTAAAGCGAGCGCCTCGTCTCTGCTGCCTCTGGCGGAGCCCTCAGTAGGGTTCTGCCAGAGGCATTCGACTGTGGAGCTGCTGCGTAGCCGCGCTGAGCTCGAGGCGTGGCGCCGGTCCCGCGCCGGAGGCCCGCTTCACTTCGTCCCGACCATGGGCGCTCTGCACCCAGGTCATCAGAGCCTGGTACACGCCGCCGGCTCGGACCCTGCCTCCAGCGTGCTGGTGAGCGTCTTTGTCAATCCGCTCCAGTTCGGCCCCCAGGAAGACTTCGAGCGCTATCCGCGCTGCCTGGACGCTGATCTGACCTGCGCTGCCCAGGCCGGAGCCCAGGCGCTATTCGCCCCGAGCGTGGCAGAGCTCTACCCCGAAGGGGAGCAGGAGCTGACCCGTCTGATGCCAGCGGAGTCGTTGCAGCAGGTGCTCTGCGGTCGCCGCAGGCCTGGGCACTTCAACGGTGTAGCCACCGTCGTCGCTCGACTGCTGGGGCTGGTTCGTCCTGATGCCCTGTTCCTGGGGGAGAAGGACTGGCAGCAGCTCGTCATCCTGCGGCGGCTGGTTGAGGACCTGGGCCTGCCGGTCCAGGTGGTGGGTTGCCCCACCTTGCGAGAGCCTGACGGGCTGGCCATGAGCTCGCGTAACCGCTATCTCAGCAGCGAGGGAAGGCAGCGCGCCACGGCTCTCCCGCTCCACCTGCGCCAAGCCGCAGAAGCCTGCCTGCAGCGCCGCGAGATCAACCTGGGCCCCTTGTGCCAGGACCTGGCTTCGCAGCTGGAGCAGGCCGGCCTGGTGGTGGACTATGTGGAAGCGGTTTGCCCCCAAAGCCTGCAGCCCCGTCGCCAGCTCACGGGCCTAACCCTGCTGGCGGCTGCCGTCCATTGCGGCCCCAGTCGCCTGATCGATCACACCTTTCTCATGAGCCGAGCCCCAATCGTTGCCATCGATGGCCCTGCTGGGGCCGGCAAAAGCACCGTGACCCGTGCCTTTGCTGAACGACTCGCGTTGATTTACCTGGACACCGGGGCGATGTACCGCGCCGTGACCTGGCTGGTGCAGCACAGCGGGGTGGATGCGCGTGAGGCCGCCCAGGTCGCTCCCCTGCTCGAGAACCTGGATCTGCAACTGAGCACAGCCGCAGGCGGCAGCCAACGGGTCAGCGTCAACGGCCACGACGTGACCGAAGCGATTCGCTCTCCGGAGGTCACGGCCCAGGTCTCCGTCGTGGCCGCCCATGGCTGCGTGCGCGAAGCCCTCACCCGTCAGCAGCAGGCCATGGGCCAGCGCGGCGGTCTGGTGGCGGAGGGCCGAGACATCGGCACCGCAGTCTTTCCCGATGCCGAACTCAAGATCTTTCTCACCGCAACCGTGAGCGAGCGGGCCCGGCGCCGCGCCCTTGATCTGGCGCAACGGGGGTTTGAAGTGCCGGAGATGGCTGATCTGGAAGCGCAGATCGCGGAGCGCGATCATCTGGATTCAACCCGGGAGGTCGCTCCCCTGACCCAAGCGGAAGATGCCATTGAAGTCATCACCGATGGCCTGAGCATCGAGGCCGTGATCGAGCAGCTGGTGCAGCTCTTCCGCCAGCGGGTTCCCCACGATGCCTGGCCAGGTGGGTGAGATCGGCGTGGGACAGCCCTGGCGCACGTGGCCGGTCTTCGCGGAGAAGTCACCGGACTTTCTGGATGCGGTGGCCAGCTACCTCGAGCAACTCGATCGCCTCAGTCCCCAGCAACGCCAGGATCTAGCGCTGTTCAAGGCAGCCGAGCTGGTGAATGCCCTGATTCAGATGCGGGAAAGGAAGCAGGCCGCTGATCGTGTCGGCCCCGCTGTGGCTCAAGCGTCGTTCGCTTTGGTGAGAGCTGCGATTCGTGATCGCCAGATCGCTCTGGGGGGAGGGGAAAGGACGGATCTGCGGGAGCCGGTTCTGCGCGATCTCATTGACGAAGGCTGCCGCCTGTTCCACGCCGGCAAAAAGGATCCTGATCTCTACCAACGGGCCCTTGCGCTCTCGGCCGCCCAGTGCATCGCTCTCCATGAGCAGTTGAAGGTCGCCCTGGAGCGTTATGCATCCGACAGCGGCCTAGAGCTGCCTGAGTCCCTTCGCGAGGCGGTTCAGCAGGCGTTCATTGAGCCTTATCGCCGGCCCTGAGGCCCCGTGATTACGGGATGAACGACCTGCGAGACACCTAGCGGGCCTCACGCTGCAAGCACTCCAGCAAACCAGCGCAGGCATCCTCGAGCAGATCCAGAACGTGCTCGAAGCCCTGCTCTCCGCCGTAATAGGGATCAGGCACCTCGCGGTCGCTGAACTGGCGGCAGTGACTGGTCATCGGCTCAATGCTGGCCAAGCCGGGACGCTCACCCAACTCGCGGGCCAGGGAGCGCACGTTGCGGAAATTCTCGTCATCCATCGTGAGGATGCGATCAAAGTCCGTCAGGTCCGCCAGGGTGATCTGACGGGCGCGGCTGGGCAGATGAATCCCGCGGCGCTCCGCGGCAGCGCGCATGCGCCGATCAGCCGGGTTGCCCGCATGCCACCCCCCTGTTCCGGCGCTGTCGACCACAAACTGATCGCTCAGCCCCTCCTGCTCCAGCAGGTGCAGGAAGACCCCTTCGGCCGCCGGTGAACGGCAGATATTGCCGAGACAGACAAAGAGCAGGCGCTGTTCAGCCATGGAGACCTCCCAGGCGCTCCAGGGCGAGGGCGGCGCGCAACTGCACCACTGGCGCCTCCTCGCTGGGATCGTGTCTCAAGCCGCGCAGGGCCTCCAGCAACTGCTCACGCGGTTGGGCGCTGGCGGTTGGCAACCGCGCAGCCAGGCTTTCAAGGCCCACCACCACGGCGTAGCGCACCACCCACTCCCCATCACGGCAGCCATCCACCAGAGCCTGAAGACAGCGCAGGGCTATCAGATGGCGCTGCTCCTCCGGCAGATCAGTCAGCCGCAACTGCCCCAGGCCCCGCGCTGCGGCACGGCGCACACTGGGCCCGATGTCCTTGCCGAGTGCGTCCTCCAGCACATCCAGGCCGCGCACATCACCGATGCCAGCCAGTGCCCGCACGGCCCAGGCCCTGGCTCCGTAGTTGTAGCCGTCGATGTTGGCAAGAATCGTCTCGACGGCAGGTTCACCGATGGCAATGAGGCCATCCACCGCGGCCACCGCAGCACCGGGGTTGTTGAAGCCAAGAATCTCCACGAGGCACGCTGCTCCGCCGGGATGGGCGGCAGCAGCAAGGGCCTGGGTGGCCTGAAGCAGGCCTAGGGCCGTATCGGCGCCGCGCACCGCGGCCACCAGCTCCAGCACCTGCTGGGGCGTGCCATCGCGATCAAGGGCGGAATCCATCACGGGCAACGCAGGATCAGAGCAAGCCATCCATCACCTCCAGAACCGCCACCGTGGAGGCATCCGGCCCGGCCGTTGCCACGGCCTCCAGGGACAGCTCCCGGTTCTCGACCAAGCCACGGAGGGCAATCAACTTGAGGCTGTTCTCCGCCAAGGTGGCGGCGATGGGCTCCAGCGACTCGCGCCAGCCGGCACCGCCGAGGTCCATCAAGGCGGCTCGGCGCACCTGCAGCTGCTGGTGCTGCAACAGTGCCACCAGCTGCTCTCCCCAGCGCCGATCGCCGGTGAGTTGCAGCAGAGCGCGACTGGCGGCGCTGCGAATCAGAGGGCGCTCATGCTCGACGAACGGTTCAATCACCGCCACCACTTCGGGCGTGGCGACACCGATGTCGCCTAAGGCCTCCAGCAGGGCCTCGCAGGGCTCCACCAACCGAGGCGTACCAGGCTGCTGGGCACCCGCAACGGACGGCCCACTGGCCAGGCGCCTCTGCAGGGGGAGCACGGCCGCCTCAGCGCGCAACTCTCCCAGGGCCCGCGCGGCGGCCTCCCTCAGACCGTGGTCGTCGTCATCGAGGGTGGCCAAGAGGTCCGCGATCGCGACGTGGGCCGCCGGCGCCAATTTGCCCAGGGCCCGCGCCGCATTGCGGGCCACGGCGTTTTCCTCCACGCCGGCACCGATGTCCCGGGATCGGCGCTGACGCAGCGCCTCCTGCAGCAGCGGCACCGCGTCGGGGTGCGTGCTGCGGTTACGGCCCAACCACCAGGCCGCGTAGTACTGGGCGGACGGATCGTCGCTTAAACGCAGACGCCTGAGCGCCTCCTCCTCACTGATCGGATCACCCGCGCCCGTGGCGGGGGCCTCAGAGAAGCCGGCATCCATGGGCGGCGGCAAGTCGGCTGGCGTTGATGCTGCCATTGCGGGGCGCCCCGAAGCACATGCCGCGACTGCACAGCAACAAAAAAGCCCCCCTTGCGGGGGGCTCGGGGCAACTCGCAGTTGCGCTGTGAATCTGAAAATCAGACCAGAGCGGAGATTGCGTAGTCGATGTAGTTGTTGGCGATCACGCCGGCGTCGCCGGAGATGCCGTGGT
>JBMSIW010000030.1:0-18813 GCA_049418265.1 Vulcanococcus sp. | reverse complement strand
GGCTGTCGCGCAGGGCCATGTTGATGCCCTGAGCGCGCACGGGGCTCATCGGATGGGCTGCATCCCCCAGTAACAGCAAGCCAGGGCGTTGCCAGCGCTCGGCCATGCCCACCTGCACGCTGAACCGCTGGGGTTTGCTCAGCGCCTCCCCGCGCTGCCTCAGCAGCTGCGCCAGGGCCGCTGATCCCATCGCGGCGAAGCGCTCGCTCCAGGCCTCGGCACTCAACTCTGGGGTGGATTGCCCGCTCTCCAGCAGCCAGGCCAATTGCAGATCGCCATTGGCACTGCGGCAGGCGCTGGCGATGGCGCCTCCTCGTACCAGCGTTTCAAATCCCCAGACGCCGTCCTCTTGGATCGGGCCTGGCAGGACGAACCAGAGCAGCTCAAGCTTCGGTCCCTGGGGGATCAAGCCAAGGCCTGCTTGGCGGCGCAGCAGGGAACTGCGGCCATCACAGCCCAGCACGAGATCGCCGCGGCAGAGGCTGCCATCGGCCAGCCGGACGCCGCTGATGCGCCCTTGCTCCCAGTCGAGTTCCTGAACGGCCTGCCCGGGCAACCAGCGCAGCGAGGGTTGCTTCAGCGCTTGCTCCAGCAGGGCTTCCAGCAACCGCTGCTGGGGCACCAGGCGGCAGGGCTGCAGGGATCCCATCGGTTCGGCAACCTCAAACAGCAGGCGGCCTTCGACCCAGACCCGCCAACCCTCCAGGCGGCGCTGGGGCAGTCCCTCCAGCAGCTCCGTGAGCCCCATGCGCGCCAGGGCTTCCTGGCCGCAGGGCATCAGGGCATCGCCGCGGAACTGGCGGCTGAACTGCGCGCTGGCCTCGATCAGGTCGACCTGGCAGCCGGCTTTGGCCAACTGCAGGGCCAGGCTCAAGCCACAGGGGCCAGCCCCGACAACGACGAAGCGACCTGATCGCTGTTCGCTCAATCTGCGCTCAGCAGGCGGATGCCACTGAAGAACAGGGAGATGCCAAACAGGGTGCCCACGGCCCAGAGGCTGTCGCTGGGCCACTCAGCCACGAGCATGCCGCCCAGGATCGCCGTCACCAAGCCATCGGCCAGCACCAGGCCCCGCGCTTCGGCCTGAGCAGCGGCGGCGGCGGCCAACTCCATGACGCCTTCAAAGAGCAGCAGCAGACCCACAAACAGGGTCAGGCTGATTTCGCTTTCGACCGGGTAGGCCACCACCCAGATGCCGGCCACCAGATAAAAGATGCCGGAGAGGGCGCGGAACAGCTTCCCTTTTGTGCCCTCGGCCTGGCCAAGGCGCAGCAGCTGGGTGACACCAGCCACCGCCGCAATCACGCCGATGCTCAAGGTCAGCGCGGTGGCTGAGATGAAGGGCAGTGCGATGGAGGCGGCTGCCGCAACAAACAGCAGGACAGCTGTGATGCGCCGCACGGTCTTGGGGTCCACAGCCCGACAACAAAATCCCCCCAAGGCTAAGAAGCTTTTGCCCAATCGGCCGGGCAGTTCTTAGGGTGCGGCCAGTTCCGAGCGATCAGCCCCCGCCCCATGGCCGCGATCTTCAGTGACAACAGCCTCACGATCGGTCGCACGCCCCTGGTTCAGCTCAACCGCCTCAGCGAGGGATGCGGTGCGCGGGTTCTGGCCAAAATTGAAGGTCGCAATCCGGCCTACTCGGTGAAGTGCCGCATCGGCGCCGCCATGGTTGCGGCGGCCGAACGCGATGGCCTGCTGGGTCCGGGCAAGGAGCTGATCGAGCCCACCAGTGGCAACACCGGGATTGCCCTGGCCTTTGTGGCAGCCAGTAAGGGCATCAAGCTCACCTTGACCATGCCCGAGACCATGAGCCTGGAGCGGCGCAAGCTGCTGACGGCCTTTGGGGCGCACCTGGAGCTCACCGAGGGTCGCCTGGGCATGACCGGTGCTGTGAACCGCGCCAAGGAAATCGCCGCCAGTGATCCCGATCGCTTCGTCCTGCTGCAGCAGTTCGTGAATCCGGCGAATCCTCAGATTCACCACGACACCACCGGTCCAGAGATCTGGAATGACACCGATGGCCAGGTGGATGTCTTCGTCTCCGGTGTGGGCACGGGCGGCACCTTGACCGGCGTGAGCCGCTACATCAAGACGACCCTGGGCAAGCCCCTGCACACCGTTGCCGTTGAGCCGCTCAACAGTCCGGTGATCAGCCAGACCCGTGCTGGCAAAGCACTGCAGCCCGGACCCCACAAGATCCAGGGCATCGGGGCGGGCTTCGTGCCCGGCAACCTCGATCTGGCCATGGTGGATGCCGTGGAGCAGGTCAGCGACGAGGAGGCCGTGGAGATGGCTCGTCGCCTCGCCAAAGAGGAGGGGATCCTGGCGGGCATCAGCTGTGGGGCCGCCACCGCCGCCGCCCTCCGTCTGGCCAAGGATCCAGCCCACGCGGGCAAGACCATCGTGGTGGTCCTGCCCGATTCCGGTGAGCGTTATCTGAGTTCCGTGCTCTTTGAAGGGATCTTCAACGAGCGCGGCTTGCCGGTCGGCTGAGCGCTGCTCAGTCGGCCATGGGGGTCACCCCCTGGAGACGCTCGTTCAGTTGCATGGCCATCGACTGACGACCCACGGCGAGCACCTTCAAGGTGTCCTCATGCATGCGCAGTTGGGCATCAGCGACCTGCATGCCACGCACCAGTTCCTTGACCTCATCGGGAAGGGTGTTGAGGTCGTAGCGCTTGCCCTCAAAGGTGAGCACGGGGGGCTGTTCGGCTGCGGAGTTGGTCACGGGGCTGGTCAAAGACCATCCCAGATTACGGAGCTTTGGGGGCCTCGTCCTGCGCTGGCGCAATCTGTTTTGGCAGGGGCCGCAGCGGCCGCTTGAAGAAGAACATCAGCAGCTGCCCCACCTGGGCGGTCGTGGTCATCTCCCAGCCTTCCTTGCCCAGCAGATTCAGGAAGTGCTGCAGTTGTTCGGCGGGGTGTTTGGGGCCTGCCTTGGCCTTGGCCTGTTGCTCCGGGCCGTACTGCTGGGGGAATTCCCGGCTGATGAACTCGGGGCTCAGCTTGCCGCCCATGCGCTCGCTGGCCACCTTCGGGTCCGGCGGTGAGGGCGGGTTGCTGTTGTCCACATTGATGTGGATCACCCGGTACTCCCACTGGGGCATGACCTGAGGCACGGAGGCCTGCGGCATGGAGACCTGCAGGTTGTTGCCAGCATCTGCCTCGCTCATCACTCCAAATTAGGCACCACGGATCAGTTGCCGCTCGCAGAGGTCCCGGTAGCGGCCTGGGCGGCTGATCAGCAGGTCGTGGTTGCCCTGATCCACGATCTGACCGTTCTCGAGCACCAGGATCGAATCGGCCTCCTGGACCGTGGAGAGGCGGTGGGCAATCACCAACACGGTGCGGCCCTCCATGGCTTGATCCAGGCCGCGCTGCACCGCCTCTTCCGATTCGGCGTCCAGGGCGCTGGTGGCCTCATCCAGCAGCAGCACCGCTGGGTTGCCCAGGACGGCTCGGGCGATGGCGAGCCGTTGCAGCTGACCGCCGGAGAAATTGCTGCCGCGCTCCTCCACCCGGGCGTCATAGCCGCCGGGCAGAGCCTCGATGAAGCCATCGGCGTTGGCGAGCCTGGCGGCGGCCTGGATTTGCTCACGGCTCGCCGGCCGGCCAAAGGCAATGGCCTCGGCCACCGTGCCGGAGAACACCGCGCTTTGCTGGGGCACCAGGGCCACGGCGGTGCGCAGTTCTGCGGCCTTCAGATCCGCCAGGTTGCGTCCATCGAGGAGCACCTTGCCGCCCTGGGCCGTGTTGAAGCGCAGCAGCAGCGAGAACAGGGTGCTCTTGCCGGCGCCGGAGGGGCCCACCAGGGCCACCACTTGACCCGGCTTCACCCGCAGGCTGAGGTTGCGCAGCACCGGTTGCTCGGGGTCATAGCCAAAGCTGACCTGCTCGAGCAGCAACTCTCCGGCGACCTGGCCGATGGGCTGGGCATCAGCGCGGTCTGGAGGTTCCACGGCCTCGCGCTCGATTTCCCGCAACCGCTTTAACGACGCTTGCCCCTGCTGGAACTCGTTGAAGTTCGTCGTGAGGTGACTGATCGGATCGATCAGCATCAGCAGCGCAGCCACATAGCTGCTGAAACCCTGGCCGTTGAGATCGCCGCTTTGGATGCGCGCGGCTCCCATCAGGAGCACGGCCAGGATCCCGGCGGCCTCCAGAAAGCCCACCACCGGGTACTGAAGAGCCAGCAGCTTCTGGGTGCGGTAGCGCGCCTTGCGGTGCAGGTCGATCTCAACCTCGAAGCGCTCCTGCAGCCAGGGCTCGGCGGCAAAGGCCCGCACCAGAGGCAGTCCAGCGATCGCCTCGCCCAGCAGGGAGGCCAGCTCACTGACCTGTTTTTGGCTCTTCTCGGCGGCGCCCATCACCTTGGCGCCAAACACGCTCACCAGGACCGCCACCAGGGGGGCCAGCAGCAGGGTGCCGATGGAGAGCTTCCAGTCCAGCCAGACCATGTAGCCGAAGACCACCACCAGCTGGAGCACCGATGGGGTGGTGTCCTGGATCGTCTTGTAGATCACCTCGCCGACCCGGTCGGCATCTTCGGTGAGCCGGTAGGTGAGATCGCCGGCGGAGAGTTTTTCGAGCACCCCGAAATCCAGCCGCTGCAGCCGAGCGAACAGGCGTCGGCGGAGCTCTTGACTCACCTGCAGAGCCGGACCTGCCAGCAGGGTGTCCTGACCGAACTGGGCCAGTTTCTGCAGCATGAACACCGACAGCGCCAGGCCGATGACCTGCAACACCTTGCTGAAGTCCCCGGCGCCAATGGCCGGGATCAACTGACCCGCGAGCCAGGCCAGCAGCGGCCAGCAGCTCACAAAGACGAGCATGCAGATCCCCCCGGCCACCAAGGTGGGGCGGTGGGGCTTCAGCAGCGGCAGCAGGCGCCGGAAGCCGGCCGATGAGGGTGCGAGCATCCGGGCAAGCTATCAGCGCTTTTTGGGTCGACCCCGCTTCAGGCGATCACAGCCGCAGCCCCGCGGCTCCGCAGAAAGTCCAGGGTTGCCATCAGGGACATGGGCTTGGCAATCAGATAGCCCTGCCCCCACTCGAAGCCACGCTGCTGCAGCCACTGGAGCTGCTCCTCCGTCTCAATGCCCTCGGCGGTGGTGTGAAGCCCCAGGCTGGCTGCCAGGGCCTGGATCACCTCCAGGATCCGGTTGCTGGCGTTTTCGCTGGCATTGAGGAGCTTCACGAAGCTCATGTCCACCTTGAGCGTCGTGAACGGGAAGCTGTTGAGTCGGTTCAGGGAGGAATAGCCCGTGCCGAAGTCGTCGATCGCCAGCTCAATGCCGCGTCGATGGAGCGATTGCAGATGTTGCTGCAAGAGCGCCTCGTTTTGTTGGAGGTGTCCCTCCAAGACCTCCAACTGCAGTCGCCAATGGCGAGGCAGCGGATTGTGATCGAGAACGCTGTGCAGCTTCTGTAGTTGCTCGGCGCTCTCGAGCAGCGGGCTGGAGAGGTTGAGGCTCAGCAGCTGCGGTTGTGAAGGCAGCACCTGGGCGAGTTCATGGCTGCAAGCGATGGCCTGGACGATCATTTGCCTGTCCAGATCGGCCATCAGCTCTGCTCGTTCTGCCGCGGGCAGAAAAGCGCTGGGCAGGAGCAGATCACCGCTTTGGCTGCGCCAGCGGGCCAAGGCTTCAAAGCCGACCACGGCTCGCGTCTTGAGGTCAAAGAGCGGTTGGAAATGGGGCTCCAGCTGGCCAAGGCTCAGGCCGTGGCGCAGTTCCGACTCCAGCTCCAGATCCTGTTGGGCTTGGATCCGGCTCGCCAGGTCGATGCTGCTGTAGTGGCTGCCTGGTTGCCTGGCAGCGTTGCGTAGGGCGATCTCCACATCGCGCAGTAGCGCGTCGGTGCTGCTGTAGTTGTTCTGGAAGAGAGCGGCACCAACGGCGACCTGAGAGCTCAGCAAGTGCGGCCCGACGCTGATCGGCATCTGAAGGCTCTCGGTGATGGCCTTTGCCATCTCCTCAAGCCGTTCACTGCTGCTGATGAAGGGAATGAGCAATAGGTATTCCTGTTCCCCCAGAGCCGCGCAGCTGGCATTGGCGGGCAGAAGTTGCTGCAGCCGCCTCAGCTGGCTGGCGTGCATCGCCTCCGCGATCTCACGATCGAGTGCGACCCGGATTCGGCGCCAATCTTTGAACTCCAGGCGCAGCAGACCAAAGGTGGCCGCATCCTGCTGCTGCACCATCAGCTCCAGCATGCTCAGCAGCTGATCGCAGCTGGTCAAAAGGGTGATCGGATCGGCTGAGGCGCCTGGCTCCGCTTCCGGTTGTCTGGCCTGTTGGGAATGCTCCAGTAGGCGGCTCTGGCGCTTGAGCTCCATCTGCTGGACAACCAACCGTGCGAGCCGCTCCAGGGCTTCCACCTGCTGGCTGCTGAGCTGCCGCGGCTGTTGATCCACCGCACAGAGGCTGCCCAGGGCAAGGCCGTTGGCCGAGATCAGTGGAAAGCCCGCATAGAAACGAATGTTCGGCTTCTCCAGCACTAACGGGTTGTCGCAGAACCGCTCGTCCTTAAGGGCGTCCTCAATGATCAGCGGCGTGCGCTGCAGGATCGTGTGCCCGCAGAACGAGATGTTGCGGGGCGTCTCTTTGGCCTCGAGGCCGATGCAGCTCTTGAACCACTGCCTGTTTTCATCCACCAGGCTGATGATGCCGATGGCGGTGCCGGCCAGGTCTCGCACCAACGCACCGATGTCATCAAAGGCCTGTTCCTCGGGGGAATCGAGGATTCCGTAACTCCACAGCTCCTGGAGGCGGTCTTGGTCGTTACGTGGAATCGGTGCCTGCAGCATGGGTGCGCTGAAGCTCGCGGTGCCAGCCCAAAGCTAGGCAAGTTGCATCGCCTTGACAGGAGCTGTGCTCAGCAAGGCCTGTATCTGCTCTGGGGGGATCGGGTGTCCCAGTCCAAAACCCTGGAAGCTGTCGCAGCCCAAGTGCTGCAGCATTCGTTGTTGTGCTTCGGTTTCGACTCCCTCAGCTAGGCAGTTCAGGCCCAGCTCATGGGCCATGCCAATGGTGGCTTTGACGATCGTCTGATCCGAAGGACTCGTCGCTAAATCCTGGATGAAACAGCGATCAATCTTCAGGCGATGAACCGGCAACTGTTGCAGCGTCACCAGTGATGAATAGCCCGTTCCAAAGTCGTCAATCGCCAGCGTGACGCCGCAACGGGCGAGCCGTTCCATGGTTTGAGCGGCAAGGGCCTGATTTTGCAACAAGGCCGTCTCGGTCAGTTCGATCTCCAGTTGATCAGGAGACACCTGGTACTGCTCGCAGAGAGCGAGGAGTCGTTCGTCAAGCGGTATCGCCTCGCTCGAAAACTGTTGCGCTGAGACGTTGATGGCCAGCCGCGGCAGATGACATCCGGCACGGTTCCACAGATCCAGCTGGCGGATGCTCTGCTCAAGTACCCAGGGCCCAATGTCGCGCATCAGGCCGCTTTGTTCGGCCAGCGGAATAAAAAGGCTCGGCTGAATCTCTTCGCCCCGGTGCGTGTGCCAACGCAGCAGCGCTTCGGCACCAATGAGCTGGCCCTCGCGATCCCATTGGGTTTGGTACTCAAGGCGCAGTTCTTGTCGATCAATGGCTCGCGCCAGGCGTTGCTCGATGTCCAGCGTTTCGCGAATGCGCTGGCTCATCGCGGTGGAATAGCTCCGGATCGTGCCTGGTCCCTGCTGTTTTGCTTCGCTCAAAGCCGTGCTGGCGGATTGCAGCAGGCCACTGGCCTGGCTCCCGTGATCTGGCGCCACACTCACGCCGAGGCAGGCGCTGAGCTGAAGGGCCCTCAAGGGTTCGAGCTCGGGGACCACATGCTTAAGGCTCTCTTGCAGCGTTCTGGCCAGATCGAGAGCCGTGGCCAAGCTGCGAACCCCTTCTCTGCGGATGATCAAAAAGGTGTCGGCATCGAGGTGGGCCAGCCAATCGCTCGGTGCGAGCTGTGCGCGTAGGTGTGCCGCAATCCAGCGGAGCAGGTCATTGCCGATCTCGACGCCGAAGCTGTCATTGATGTTCTGGAACTTGTCGAGATCGAAGCAGAGCACAGCGATCTGCTGGTTGTAGGGAGCGGCCTGCAGCAGTTGCTCCAGTTGCTCCAGGGAGGCCAGGCGATTGGGGAGTCCCGTCAGGCTGTCGCGGTGCGTCGCCCTCTCCAGAGCCTCTTTGAGGCTGGTTTGGTCGCCGAGCGGTTGAAGGATGCCCAGGGTCTCGAGGGCGGCGCCGGTTTCATCGCAGTGGGTGTCCCCGAAATGCAGCACGAGGCTGGTGCGGCCGTCGCTGAAGAGCAAGCGGTGCTCCAGCCGGAACGGTTGCCCGCTGAGCCAGGACTGCCGCAGGGTGGCGCGGAGAAGATGTTGATCCTCCGGGTGCACCCGCTCGAGCAGGGCCTGCAGGGAAGCGCTCTCATCGGCTGGCAGCTCCAGCAATCGACGCAGCTGGGGCGTCCAGACCATGGCGTTCTGGGCGTCGTGGCTCAGTCGCCAACTGCCGGACTCCAGAAGCCGCTCGGAATCCTGCAGCAGGTCATGTTCAGCCTGCAGCTCGTTTGGCTTCAGCGTCGGCTGTTCAGGCAACGGGATGAACAGGCGTTCATGCGTTGTCAGCCTAGTTAGCGCAGTTCTGTTTCCGGATCCAGGCTGCGACGGACGAGGTGCTCATTCGGTTGCTCTTCCAAGCTTGAAGAGCGCCCATCTGGAGCTGTTGATGCCAGGGCTGGCCTTGAGACCGGTGGGGGCCCTTGCCGGTTTGGCTCTGTTCTGTAGTGGCTGTCAACAGGCGCCGGTTGACGTTTCGGTTCCGGTCTCGAATATGCCTGGTTATGAATACTTCTACATCGCTAGAAAGCTCGGCCTTGATCAAGCTCAGGGACTGAGAGTAAGGATACTTCGGTATCCAGATCCTCAGGCGATTGTTCATGCTGACTTGCGTGGCGAGGTGCCCCTGGGTCAGCTCACCACGGTCGAGGCTGTTGATCTCTGCGCCCGGGCGCCGCAACGCTGTCCAGTGGTTGTCTTGGTTCTGGATGAATCCCCCGGCGGTGACCAAATCGCGGCCCGCCTCCCGATCACTTTGGCCACGCCATTGGTGATCAGGTGATTAGCGGGCTCTCGGATTACCTCCGAGAAGCGGTGCACGGTAATGACCCTGTCGGGCGTTTGGGGGGTGATGAATTTGCCCTGGTGGTGGCAGCGCCCCCCGAGCGCTCCTTAGAGCTGCTGGAGCGGCTGCGCTTGCAGGTGGCCGAACGCAGTTGGCCGGCGGGTGATGGCAGTCACGGCCGGGTACGCCTTGAGGAGCTGCTGCAGGCTGCCGATGCGGCCCTCTATGTGCCCAAGGACGCGGGCCGTAATCAGGTCATGGATCTTGAGGTGCAACGTCCGTCGAGCTGGACAATGCGATCGGCCTGATTTTTCGTGGGTGTGAGCGGATCCAGCAGCAAGCCAGAACCGATCCGGCTGGATCAATTCCTCAAATGGCAGGGCCTGGTCTTCACAGGCGGCGAGGCCAAGCAGCGCATTCAGGGTGGTGAAGTGCGGGTCAATGGCTTTCAGGAGACCCAGCGGGGCCGCAAGCTCAAACCCGGCGATCGCGTCGAGCTTGCAGGTCAGACCCATCGCGTGCCGGAGCCAGCAGAAGAAGCCTGATCCCATAAGCCTTTAGGGTGGTTGGCTATTCAATCGAAGGTCGCCGTGGGCAAGGCTGTCATCGCGGGCAATTGGAAGATGCACATGACCTGCGCTGAAGCGCAGGCCTTTGCGGAAGCTTTCAAGCCCCTGGTGGCAGGTCTGCCCAGCGATCGCGAGGTGGTTCTGGCCCCTCCCTTCACCGCCATCGCCACCTTGTCCAGCGCTCTGGCTGGCAGCGGCATCCACCTTTCTGCGCAGAACATCCACTGGCAGGAAAAGGGTGCCTTCACCGGCATGGTGTCTGCCGCGATGCTTCTGGAGCATGGCGTGACCCACGCCATCGTGGGCCACAGCGAGCCGCGCAAGTACTACAGCGAGACCGACGAGCAGATCAACCTGCGTGCCCGCAGCGCCCAGAAGCACGGCATCATCCCGATCCTTTGTGTGGGAGAGAGCGACTCCCAGCGGGAGGCCGGCGAGGCTGAGACCGTGATCCGTCGCCAGGTGCAGCAGGGCGTGGATGGACTGGATCCCGCCCGTCTGATCGTGGCCTATGAGCCCATCTGGGCCATCGGTACCGGCAAAACCTGTGAAGCCGCTGAAGCCAATCGCATCTGCGGTCTGGTGCGCGAATGGGTCGGATACCCCGATGTGGTGATCCAGTACGGCGGTTCGGTGAATCCCGGCAACATCGACCAGCTGATGGCTCAGAGCGACATCGACGGCGTCCTGGTGGGTGGTGCCTCGCTGGATCCCGAGGGCTTTGCCCGCATCGCCAATTACCAGGCCCCTGCAGCCTGATGGCTGAGCGCTGGCCTCAGCGCACCCGGGTGATGGGGGTGATCAATCTCACCCCCGACTCCTTCAGTGACGGGGGACGCTTTGATCGGCCGGAGCGCGCGCTTGCCCAAGCAAAGCGCCTGGTTAGCCAGGGCGTGGAGATCCTGGATCTTGGCGCTCAAAGCACCCGACCGGGTGCCGAGGATGTGGGAGCTGAGCTGGAGCTGCAGCGGTTGCTGCCGGCCCTGAAACTCATTCGTGAGGCCATCGAATCGGGCGAGCTGCGCTGCGTTGCTCGCGGTGAGCATCAGGAGCCTGAGTCTCCCTTGATCTCGGTGGATACCTTTCGAGCACCCGTGGCAGAAGCTGCGCTGCAGGGCGGTGCCGACTGGATCAACGATGTGAGTGGCGGCCGCCGCGATCCGGCGATCCTGCCCCTGGTGGCTGAGGCAGGTTGCCCCTATGTGCTGATGCACTCCCGCGGCGACAGCCAGAGCATGGATTCCCTCACCGATTACGGCGATGCGGGTGTGGTGGATGGGGTGCTGAGCGAGCTGCAACGGGCCAGCGATCGAGCTCAGTCCGCTGGGGTCCGGTGCGAGCAACTGGTTTGGGATCCAGGTCTGGGCTTCTCCAAAACCACTGAGCAAAACCTGGAGCTGCTACGGGGCTTGCCGCGCCTGCGAGCGGAGGGCATTCCCCTGCTTGTGGGGCCCTCTCGGAAGCGTTTCATCGGTGCTGTGCTCAACGAGCCCAGGGCCAAGGCGCGGTTGTGGGGTACTGCTGCCGTCGTCGCCCAGTGCGTGTCGGCCGGAGTGGACGTTGTGCGCGTGCATGATGGCGGCCCGATCGTGCAGGTGGCGCGCATGGCGGATGCTCTTTGGCGCTGAATTAGCTGCTCTGGTCTGAGGACTCTGTGTGGAGCGGGGCGCTCGCAATTCGCGACTCAATCATCTGTTTGGCCTGGTACATGGCCGTATCCGCCGCTTCCATCAGTCCATCTGCATCGCTGGCATGATCAGGCCAGCGAGCCACTCCAATACTGGCCGTCACACTGATCCCTGCAGGTAGTTCGGGCAGGTCGACAAACGGGTCCTGGATCATTTGATTGAGCTTCTTGGCCATCAGCAGGAGTTGTTCGAGAGCTGGTGCGTCCGGAATTAAGACAACAAACTCATCGCCTCCTTGACGGCAGACGGTATCGCTTTCACGAACAAATCTTTTCAAGCGCTCGCCAATGGCCTTGAGGAGCACATCGCCAGTGCCATGACCATAGCGATCGTTGACAGGTTTGAACTGATCAAGATCTAAAAAGAACAAACCCACACCATGATTTTGGCGTTTGGCTAGGGCCAGGCTGAGATCTAGTTGCTCGATCAGTAAGGAGCGATTGGCCAGGCTGGTGAGCGGATCATGGGTTGCTAGATATCGCATTTGTTGCTGCTGGCTGTATCGTTCACTGACATCTCGCAGTAGTCCAACAAAACTTGTGATTTGATCTCTTTGATCCAAGACGGCTGTGATCGAGAGTTCATGACGCATGATCTGACCGTTGCGATGACGGTTCCAGATTTCGCCATTCCAATAGCCTTTCTGGATTATGGCGCTCCACATCTGTTCATAGAAGCTGTTTTCATGGCGCCCTGATCTAAGTAGATTCGTTTTTTGCCCTCGTGCCTCAAGCTCTGAATAGCCACTCAGCTGACTGAAGGCTGAATTGATTTGCAAGATCACCCCATCAGGATCAGTCACGACAATCCCCATCGGGCTGCTGTCGAACACTGTGCTGGCCAAAGCTCGCTCCCTGGAAGCCTCAAGTTCACGGGCAAGGGATTGGCTTAGAATGAGGTGATTGTTTAGTATTCTTTGGCAGATCACTGCCGCCAGTGCGCTCAGGCTCAGGCCCAAGAAGCCTTGGAGGGCAAGCTCTTTGCTCCAGCCATTTGGACTTAGTTCTGTATTGCTAAGCTGTATCCCGATTTGCCAAGTTCGATTGGCAATGCTCACTTCTTTCCAGGTCGGGTGGCTTAGTAGCTTGCTCTTTTCTAAATCCTGGCTGTCAAACAGTAGGTTGCCTGGATCATTCCGATTGGTGTCATAAATTAAGATGGCTGCGCCTTGTAATGCTGGATTGCTCACGCTCGATAGAGCTCCTTGTATCAGATCGTCCATGCGTAGTGGTGAGTAGGCCCATCCCCGCAGCCTGCGGAAACGATCTTGCACTGATGTAAAGGCTTCGTCCGGTCTCCTGTAGATCGCTTGATACACCAAGGCTCCCACTTGTGGCCGGTGTGAGGTCTCCTGCAGCAGTCGGACAGGTCCGCTCAGTGCAGGCTCGCCATTGGATGCCGCAGATTGCATCGCCTCGCGCCGCGTTGCCTGCGAATACATGTCATATCCCAAAGCTCGTTGATTCCGCCAGTCATTGGGTTCGAGGTACACAATCGCGGTTGTAAGCGCGCGGATGCCAGGCGGCTTGATTTTAAAGTCCGGCAAACTATCCGAGCGGATTGTCTTTTCAAAGGCGGTAACATTATTGCCTGGCACGACAGCGGCGTAGCCCAAGCCTTGGATTCCTCTGAGCGTGCTACTACCACGATTAAGTGTCTGGTAAAAGCTTGTAAATTCCTCGCGGCTGACTTCGCTAGAGGCATTGAAGAGCCCCACGACTGAATCAAGAATTGCGATATTTGTTTGCAGGCGTGTGCTGATCGCTAAGGCGATTTCCCGAGCAAGCTCTATCTCTAGTCGTTCATGCTCAAGCTTGTTCGCATGGAGCCCGCTGGAGCACCACAGCGTTGTTGTCAGAAGCCCGGTGCTCGCAACAACCCAGGGCAGCGCCTTCAGGCTGACGATCGTGTTGAGCCTGACTGGAAGCCGCATCGCTGGGTCCAGGCCATGTCGGATTCAATGTAGGGGGCGAATCACCATCTGCCCATCGCTACGGGCTCGATTACCCGACCAAATCCCGCCAGAGTTGTTGAAAGGTTCGCCTTAACTGCACACGCTGCGGTTGCTCGGCGGATGGGAAGGCCCCACTAAACGCAAAGGCAATCAGGCTGCGCCGTTCCTCCCAGCTCAGGGGAGCAAAGCTGCTGATCAGATCACCCGTCTGATTCAGCCAGCTCTTGGCAAGGGGAATCTGCAAGCCGTTGCTGAGGATCAGGCGACAGGGCTCCGAGGCTGCATGGCGACTCGGTTGCTGAATCCGGGCACCACTCATGGAGAGATCCACCAGAGTTCCGGCGCAGCTCGTGCCATCGGCTTGTTCCAGTGTCACCGGCTGATTGACCAGCAGCCGGTGCTCCTGCCTTGGTTGGGGCCGCTCCACCGAAACCAGAATGCAGATCACCAGCATCGTCACGTTGAAGGTGCACCAGATCACGGCATAGAGACTCAGCTCCCAGCCGACACTGCCGCTGGCCTCCCCTAGCCCCAGCAGAATCCGCAGAAACACCACAATGTTGATGGCCAAAAGAGCGCAGGCAGGCCAGAGGGTGGGTTGAAACAGCTTCAAGCTGCCATCGGAGTCGAGATGGCCTTTGGGGGTGACGCTGAAGCCTTTGCCATAGGGCTTGAACAGCGACTGAAGCAGTTCAGGTAGCAGCGCGAAGGCGCTGAACAGGCTCATCGCTTCGGTGAAGAGGGGTAGATAAAAGGGCCGCATCAGCACAAACATGCTGCTCATGACGGCCAGGATGAATGGCATCTGATAAGCAATAATCTCGGCACCTTCGGCCGGGGGAAGGGGGCCAGCACCCGTGAGGAAAAAAACCACCGGGATGAACTGAAAAACGACCCGTGATGTGTGCTGGATCATCCAGTAAAAGGGGAAGAACAGGATCTTGTTTCTCAGGCTGAGACCTTTTTCTTTGGCAATGATGTAACCCACCTGGATGTTGCCTCTGCCCCAGCGCTGCCGCTGAATGAAAAATGAGCTCAATGTTTCTGCGGCCAGGCCCATTGTGTTGGCTTCACGCAGATAAACAGTTCGCCAGCCCTGTTTGACCAGGGCGACGGTCAGCAGGATGTCCTCTGTAATCGAGCTGGTTGGAAAACCGCCAACGGCACGCAGGGCAGAGGTTCGATGCATGCAGCAGCTGCCGCAGCAGAAGGCAGCGCCGACGGCATCGCGGCCCGGCATGATGATCTGGAAAAAGAATTCTTGCTCGCAACCCCAGCTTGTGCTGATGTTGATGTTGTGTTGTATCGCGTCAGGGTTGTAGAAGTTCTGTGGCGTTTGTACCGTCGCAATGGAGTCGTCTTCAAAGAATCCTGCCAGGCGCCAAAGGCAGTTCTTGTAGGGGATAAAGTCAGCATCCAGCAGCAGATTCAGATCTCCCTGTATCAGGTTAAGGGCATTGTTAATGTTGCCTGCCTTGGCTCCTGATCGATCCTTCCGGGTGATGTACTGCACACCGGCTCGAACGCAGAATTCTTTTAACCAAGGCCGCTGTCCGTCATCGAGGACATAGACCCTGAAATTCGGATAATCGAGCTGCGCGGCTGCCAGGATCGTTTTGCCGACAACATCTTCAGCTTCGTTGTAGGTGGGAATTAGGACGTCAATACTTGGTATGGCACCAACTCCATCGCGCTGATACTGCGCTCTTAAGCGCGCTTCAACCTGGTCAGCCTGGGGGCGACGGTCGGTCAGCCAGCTGATGGTGGAGAGGAACTGCAAGTACTCCACGATGGCCAGCATCTCGATGGCCAGGACAAAGGCCATCCACCAACCACTTGGCGTTTCGTAGAAGTTCTGGAATGGAAAGCTGCTGAGCCGCCAGTGCACATATCTAGCCGTGAAGAGCAAGATCACAGCCACCAGCAGCAATCGCCGCAGGTTGCTGGCCTGCAGCAACAGGGCGATGCCCATGGGGAGGGCCAATGCCAGAACGACGACTTCCACGCTGGTCGCCTAGATGTCGATGCTGACCCGCTCGCCCAACCTGCATTCCTGGCTGTTCTGGGCTGAGCGGGGGATCGAAATCAGGACGCGGGTGCGATCGGCGTGGGCGGGGCGGAACTTGGCCACACCACTGGTCTCCAGGCCGTTAACGCCCTGCTCGCCGCGGAAGCTGACGATGGCGCCTGGGGTCGTGCCCCATTGCCTGGGCCAGCGGATCCTCACTTTTTGGCCGATGTGTAGGTCTTTGACCTTGCTGGCTTCAAACAACGCCTCGACCCGCAGGTCGTTGCAGTTGACCACCGACAGCAGGGTGCTGCCGTCGGTGACTTCATCCCCGACGCTGTAGCGACTGGTGAGCACCACCCCCGGGAAGCGTGGCCGATAGGTGAAATGGGCCTGAGCTTGGGCCGTCTTGAGTTGGCGTTCAAGCACGAGTTGTTGTTTCTGCAGTTCTTTGGTGCGGCTCAAGATCCGCACCAGCTGCACCTCCATCATTTCCATCCGCCGCGAGGAGCTGCTGATCGCTCCGAGTCCGCCTCGAGGGCTTGCCTGCGTTGCTTCAAGCTCCACCTTCAGCTGGCTGATCAGCTGGACCTGGTTGTTCACCCGTTGCCGCAGGCTGTCCCGCATGGATCTCGCCTCCAGGAGCCTGTCATCGCTGATGGCACCTGCTTTGACAAGTCGCTCATAGTTGCTGGTCTGCTCGCTGTAGCGCTTCAGCTGTGCTTCGAGATCCTTGAGGGTTCGCTCCTGCTGGCCGACATCAGCCTGGAGGCGTTTGAGGTTGATCGTCTCATAGGTTCTGAGCTCTTCTTTCAGCGTCGACATCTCCGCTTCCAGATCGCTCAGTTCTTGTTCTTTCTCGGCCAATTGTTCGGCGTTATCGCGAGCTGCATTGATGGCAATGACCGTTTCACCTGGCTTGAACAGTTGTCCCGCGGTGATCTCCTCTTTGCTCACAACCCCATCGATGGGGCTTTCGATCGTGATCACGTCCGCTGTGACGTAAGCCTCAATCGAGCGTTTGCGCAGCATCAAGGTGCTGCCAGTGACGACAACCAGCAAGAGCAGTCCCGCTCCGGCCCACCTTCGCCAGCGCTGCTCGGGCAGTTGGGTCTGCAGTTTTTTGGCCAGCTGCTGGGCTCGACTGCGCAAATCCCCGCTGACGGATGGGAGTGGCTTCACCAGCACTGCAGCTCTACGGCAACTTAAGGCGCCTGGCCTGAAACATCACTCCCTTGCACACAAAAAAAGGGGCCTTAGGCCCCTTCCTGCATGCGGCTCCTTGAGCCTTTTCAGCCTTCGCTGACGCCCTCGATGCGGTCCTCGATCTCCTGGTAGATCTCCTGCAGTTGCTGGATGTTCTCGTCGGAGGTCTCCCAGTAGCCCCGGCCGTTCACTTCCAGCAGGGTGCCCACGATGCGGCGGAAGCTGTGGGGGTTCAGCTCCATCAGACGCTTGCGCATCTCCGGATCGTTGATGAAGGTGTCGTTGGCTTCCTCGTAGACGAAGTTGTCCACCGCGCCGCTGGTGGCACTCCAGCCCAGGGTGAAGTTCAGGCGCTTGGCCACCTCGCGCACACCCTCGTAGCCGGAGTTCAGCATGCCCTCGTACCACTTGGGGTTGAGCAGCTTGGTGCGGGAATCGAGGCGGATCGTCTCACTCAGGGAGCGAACCTGAGCATTGGCCGTGGTGGTGTCGGCGATGTAGCTCGACGGTGCCTTGCCGTCATCGCGCAGACCTTGGATCAGCTTGGTCGGATCGCTGTCGAAGTAATGGCTCACATCGGTCAGTGAGATCTCCGCAGAATCCAGGTTCTGGAAGGTCACATCGGCCGTCTTCATCACCGATTCGAACACCTCACGCTTCTGGTTCATCTCGCCGGGGTTATCGGCGTTGAAGGCGAAGGTCTTGCGGGAGAGGTACATCTCCTGCAGTTCGTTCTCTTCCTCCCAGGTGCTGTTCTCCACCGCCAGGTTGACGTTGGAGCTGTAGCTGCCGCTGGCGTTGGAGAACACCCGGGTGGCGGCATCGCGCAGGGAGATCCCTTCCTTGGCGGCTTGCTCCTGGGCGTGCTTGCGCACGAAGTTCATCTCCAGGGGCTCATCGGCCTCGGCGGCCATCTTCACGCCCTGGTCGATCAGTGCCATCTGGTTGATGAACAGATCGCGGAACACACCGCTGCAGTTCACGACCACGTCGATGCGGGGGCGACCCAGCTCTTCGAGAGAGAGGAGCTCGAGCTTGTTCACACGGCCCAAGGAATCAGGTACGGGCTTCACGCCGATGAACCAGAGGATCTGAGCCAGGGATTCGCCGTAGGTCTTGATGTTGTCGGTGCCCCAGAGCACGCAGGCAATGGTTTCCGGCCAGGCGCCCTGCTCTTCCTTCTGACGCTCGATCAAGCGATCGACCACCACCTTGGCCGCCGCGACGGCTGCCCTGGTCGGGATGGCCTGGGGGTCGAGGGCATGCAGGTTTTTGCCGCTGGGCAGCACGTTGGGGTTGCGGATCGGGTCCCCACCAGGGCCGGGCAGCACGTACTCACCATCAAGGGCCTTCAGCAGGCTCTGCATCTCCAGATCGGCGCAGACCTGCTCCAGGCAGAACTGCAGATAGCCGAAGAGTTTGTCGAGTTCGGCTTGATCCACATCGGGGAAGCCCGCGGTGCGGCAGGCGCTCAGCCAGGGGCTGGGCAGCTTGAAGCCGAACTGCTCGAGCAGGTTGAAGAACCAACCGAAGTTGCGCCGCAGGGTGACGCGACCGTCGTTGCCGGTCACCGCCTTCACCATCGCTCCGATGGCAGAGCGGGATGTCTCGGTGATGACGCGGTTGAGTTCCACATCGGCGAGGACACCGTCGTCGTTGCCTTGGTAGACGTCGGCGATGGTGCGTCCTTTGCTCTCAGCCAGCAGGGCGGGCAGGGAGCGAAGGCCGTCTTCTTCGCGCTCCAGGGCCGCGATGTTCACCAGGGTGGCGATGGCCTCCTCGGCCGTGGGGGGTTTGCCGATGGTGTGGAGACCGCAGGGCAGCAGGCGGCTCTCGATTTCCATCAACTGGCGGTAGACCGCGCCCACCACGCCGTCGCGGCCGTCGAGGTCCAGCTCGGATGCATCCCCCTCGGGCAGCTCGACATCCTTGTCGAGGTTGCACTGACGGGCGGTCTCGATCACGGCATTCACGATCTGAACGCCGCGGGAGCTTTCGCGAAGCTGCTGATAGGAGCCGACCAGTTCGCCCAGTTCCTTGAGGCCCTTGTAGAGACCAGCGTTCTCAGCGGGAGGCGTGAGATAGGAAATGGTCTCGGCATAGCCGCGCCGTTTGGCGATGGTGGCTTCCGAAGGGTTGTTGGCGGCGTAGTAGTAGAGGTTTGGCAGCGCACCAATCAACGAGTCCGGGTAGCAGGTCTCGCTCATGCCCATCTGCTTGCCAGGCATGAACTCCAGCGAGCCGTGGGTGCCGAAGTGCAGCACCGCATCGGCGCCCC
>JBMSIW010000029.1:0-18862 GCA_049418265.1 Vulcanococcus sp. | reverse complement strand
CGTTCAGGCAGCGGTCTTCCAGCACGGAAGCGTCGCCGGTGAACACGGCATAGGTCACGTAGCGCAGCACGATCTCCATGTCGCGCAGGCAAGCAGCCATGCGGCGGTGGGTGTATGCGTTGCCGCCGGGAGCGATCAGCGCAGGCTGCTCGTCGAACAGAGCGCGGGCAGCGTTGGTGACGATGGCGGAGGCGTTGGAGGTGATGCGGTTCACGGCATCCATACGCTTGAAGCTGTCGCCAACCATCGCCGAAAGGGCGTCGATTTGACCAGCGTTCAGGAATTCGCCGCGGGCATCAGCCTGAGCAACAACCTTGGTGAAGGCGTCGAACATTGATTAGCTCCTGTTCTCGACGTGAGTCGGGGAGGGTGATGAGGGGATGTGAGCAGGCTCTCAGCAGGACTGAGATCCGGTCACGGGGCCAACCGAGCAAGCAGGTCGGAAGACCGCCTCATCGCTTGGCCCGACCATTGTTGGATATACCTATCAGTCCTATCAGCTCCCCTTAACAAACGGTCACTGGGCACGGCAAACAAACTGCAGCGCAAGCCATCTGCCAGATGAGAGCGCCATCGAGAAGCCCTGCTCCGGCTCCTGTGATCAAGCTCGGGGTTCAGCAGGAACAGCCAGCACAAAAAAAGCCCCCTCGCTTTGGAGGGAGCTTTGGAGGAGCTGGGTTCAAAAACCGCTAAAGGCTTTGGAGGCCTCAGTTGGCGTCGATGCCGCCGGTGACTTGGACGCCGGTGATCTTGCCGCCCATGCGCTGGACCATGCGCATGGTCTCGTTCATCCGGGTGTAGGGCACGTTCATCACGACATCCGCGGTGCGGGAAAAGTCGTTGTTGGCCAGACCGGTAACGGTGAAGGACACCTGGCGGTCATTGCTGAAGCTGGTGCCGCGATTGCCTGCAGAAACCTTCATCGGAGCTCAGGGGGAAATCAGGTCGGGAGAAGGAATCCGATCAGTTGACCGGAGTGATGCTGGCGATCCGACCGCCTTCGCGGTGGATCTGCTGCTGGTACTGCAGCAGCTTGTTGAAGGGAATGAAGCGCACGCGGTTGCTGCGCTTATGCAGGCGGTAGTTGTTGAAACCGGTGATCTCCACCCGGTAGGTGCGGCCCTCTTCGCCGGAGCCCACACCCTGACGGGTAATGCCATCAGCGGTGACCTTGCGGAAGACATTGCCCTTGGCCATGGGGCTCACCACGGGCAGTGGCATTTCTGCGTGCACCGAAGGATTAAGGCGGGACTGGTTCTTGGTGATATCGCCCTTGATGGAGGCGGCAGTACCACGCACCAACTGGAGCATGTAGGAGAACTGAAGGCCCTGTTGGCCAACGGAGTAGTTCCAGCCGTGCAGGTAGGGAACACCCTCCTCACCGAAGCGCTCTTGGTATTCGGCGCTATCGAGGTAGGAATCGATCTCAGCTTCAAAACCCTGCTCCTGCAGGATCGTGAAGTGGTGAAGCATCTCCGCCTTGTTCTGGGGAGCACGGCCCAGGAGGTGCTTGAAGTTCAGCTCGATGAAGCGGTAAGCGTTGGTGCTCTCGAAGAACTTCTGGCGATAGAGGCCACTCTTGGCGACCTGGCGCACAAACTCACGAACGCTGAGGTAGCCACGCTTGAAGAGCGACTCAGGACCTTCCAGCCGCTCGCTGGCCATCACGTATTGATTGCCGAGAACTTGCTGATAAACAGCACGGATCAGGGCAGCCTTGTCGTCAGCAGAACCGGTCGACCAGTTTTCGTTGACTCGGTTGTTGGCATAACGCTGGATGCCCAGATAGGCAGCGTTGGCGAGGGTCATGGGCTTGGGGTGCGTGCTTGGGGCGCCGCGGGACGCCGGTTGGCAACCTGCGCTTGTGGTGCCAAAGCCGGATCCTATGGGGGCCTTTTGCCATCCTTCAGCGGCTTTCAGAAACGTTACAAAAATCAGATCTGGCGCCTGGGTTCAGGGCCGATACCATCCGGCCAAATGCACTGCGCCAAGGGATGTCTGCCACCCCTGCCTCCACCGCAAGCCAAGCCAGCGAGAGCTCTCTTTCTCTCAGGTTGAGTGCCCAGCTCGAAAGCCTGAGCCAGGTCGGGGAAGTCCTCACATTCCGTCTGCTGGAGCTGGAGGAGCGACTGAGCAGGCTGGAGCTGCAGCTCAGCGAACTGGATCAGAGCAGCAGTGGGGATGCCCACAGCAGCGACACCGCCGAGATGCTGGCCGTCACGGAAGAGCGCATCTCTCGCCTGGAGGAGTTGCTGAGCGAGCCCCAACAGGGCCAGCGCCTGAATCTGGTGCGGCCGCTGAGCCCCATCGATCGCCATGACAATGGCTCCTCCGTTGGGTCTGAACCCGAGGAGGAGCCGGAGATGGAGCTGGACCCCTTCCCGGAGGAAGAGGAGCAACCCTTTATGGATGAGCTGATCGCCTGATCAGCCCGCCGCGCCGGTGCCCAGCATGGAGCCGGCCGTGGTCAGCACTACCCGCAGCAGTTCAAGACCGCCGATCGCAGCCAGGGCAAGCCAGGCTTTCTGCGCGAAGGCCGGAGGCTTGCCGCCCACCCACGCGGGAGACATCTGACCACCGCCGAACTGGGCGCCACCACCGGCGAAGGGATTGGCCGGAGCGCGGCGAGCGGACATCTCGCGCCAGTAGGCGTCGTAGCGAGGCGCCTTCTGGTTGAAGGGCAGCTGGTTTTTGGCATGACCTGCCAGGGAGCGCGCCCGCTGATGGGGCACCTCGTCAAAGCCGAAGTTCTCCAGGTATTCGGGAGAGTCGAGCAGCGCATTCACCAGACCTTCGAGGCCCTGGTTGGCGATCACGATGGACCAGGCGATGCGCTCCTGATCGCCATGCACCTCACGGCCGAGAACCCGACCAACGAGTTGCTCGACGACGCGGTAGTTGCTGTTGCAGCGATAGAACCCTTCGCGGAACTTGCGCGAGAGCAGCAGGCCCCGCACAAAATCGCGGGTCGTGATGTCGCCATTGCGCAGCTGCATCTCGAGCATGGGCTCGCGATCCACCTTGAAGGCATGGAAAAAGATCTGGCGATAGGCCCGCTCGATCTGCTCATCCACAGACACCTGTGAACGCGGCGCTTCGTCACTACCAATGGCGAAGTTGTGCACCCGAGCGTTCTGGGTGATCGGCTTGGTAGCCAGCAGCGGCAGGGGCATCGCAACGAGAGAACTCCGACGCCGAAATTAGTAATAGCGCCTAGGCAAGATCGCTCTTAGCCGCCGGAGATCACACACAGCTTCATTCCACGCAACACAGCTTCAAGCTTGCCTTCAGCTGGCCAACCAATGGGCGGGCAACTCCTGGCTGTAGTCAGCGACCCGCTCAAATTCAAACGGTCCCGCCAACGATCCCCAGAGCTGCTCATGGGTTTGCGGATCATGGCCGCGATCGATCGTGCGCATCCCGGCGGCACCCAATTCAAAGCTGCTCACCAGATACGAGAGCGCCCCTTTGCGCTCCACCATGCAGCGGCAACCGGGTTCCACCTCGCCGATGAATCCATCGCTGGTTTCACGCACCACATAGGCGCAGCCCTCCAGGGGGCTGAGATCAGCAGCCGTGATCTGGGCGCGCTTCTCAGCATCATCGATGGCCCCCCAGAAGCGCTGGTCATCGCGAATCGCCTGGTTGTGAATGATCAGGCCATCACCGCTTTGCTCGAGGCGGAGCACCCGCAGGCGATAGGGCGCCGCCGGATTGATGGCATAGGACTGGTCCAACAGGAGCGAGCCGGGCTCGAGCTGAGGCAGCGGCCGAAACTTGACCAGGATGTGGGCGTAAAGGGGCGGGTTGTCGAAGGCCTGCTGCTGATTGCTGAAACCGGCACTCAGTTGTCGCAATAGGCGGGCAAAGGGGCTGGACATCGCCGCTCGAGAGGATCGCCGGATCCTATGGGCTTCAGCTCACAGCCCCAGCAGGCGAATTCGAAAGTCAGCGACCTGGGCGGCCATGGCTGGATTGCTGAGCATGAAGGGATGCTCGCTGCACTCCGCCATCGCGCGTTCCTT
This sequence comes from Vulcanococcus sp., assembly GCA_049418265.1. Lineage (GTDB taxonomy): Bacteria > Cyanobacteriota > Cyanobacteriia > PCC-6307 > Cyanobiaceae > Vulcanococcus. The sequence continues at coordinate 14,837 of JBMSIW010000029.1, read as the reverse complement.
CTTCTCCGCCACCGAGAGACCCTGATGCTGACCTGCGCGTTCGTGGCGTTTCCAGGCCTCATCAAAGACCATGCCAAAGCTGTCGGCGTTGTCGAACAGCTGTCCCGGCTTTTCAGGAATCGGCAGGGGCATCTGAGCGAGCCAGCGGGATCCCATGCAGGCTAGGTCTCTGCCCTCAAGGTCACCAACCGAGAGACGATTGGCGCCCGAAGGTGTAGAGAGAGAAATGCCAGGACCCAGATTTGAACTGGGGACACGGCGATTTTCAATCGCCTGCTCTACCAACTGAGCTATCCCGGCCCGTCGCTGTCGCGACCTGCGGATCTTAGATCACGGCCGGGCACGCCCGGGCCCGCCCAAAGACGCCTGCCATGAGCTGGGACCTCAGCCCTGGGGCATCGCCCGCAACATGGCCACCAGCGTGCGATGGGCATCCTCGCTGTCGCTGAGGGTGTGATCGAAGGGCACCTCCACAGTGGCGCCATCCACATCAAGCTGCATGGCCTCCGGGCGGACCATCAGCATCCGCGCCGAACAGGCGGACTCAACGCCGCCGTAATGACGGGCATAGGCCAGCACAGCCTCGGCGTGATCGTCATTCATGTGCTTGCAGATCCGATCGCTCACGGCTGGAGTGAGGGGGTCGGCGGCCATGGCGCAGCAGAAAGGTTGCGCCGATTCTGACCCGTTGCTCCAGCTCAGGCCGCTGCAAAGCGCTGCCAGAGCAACAGAGCCAAACGCACCCCGGCCACGCTCACGTAGACAGCGAGGACCACAAACAGGGCCATCGACAGCCAAGAAGCCAGACGTTCGTTCATGGCACGGGCAGGGCGGAGAGCGCCAGTCTGGCCATCCCCTGGGCAGCGCTGCGCTGAGGGCGGTTGATCACGGGCACACCCAGAAGGCGCTGGCGGATGGCTCGCCACTGGGGATTGCGTGCACCACCCCCCAGACTCAGCACGCGGCTGACCGGCGGTGCACCCAGACGCTGCAAGGAATCCCAGCCTTGGACCTCGATCTTGGCGAGGCCCTCGAGCAACGCCTGGAGATAGAGCGCGTCGCTGACGGGGCGAGGCTCCAAGATCGGCTCCAGCCAGGGGTCATCCACCGGAAAGCGTTCCCCTCGGCGCGGCAGGGGCCGTAACTCCAGACCGCTGCTTCGGCGCGGATCGATCTGGCGGCTCAGCTCACTCAGCAGAGCATCGCTGAAGAACTGGCGAAGCACACCCGCTCCGGCGTTGGAGGCACCACCGACCAGCCACTGGCCTGCAATCCGCTGACAACTGATGCCAGGTCCGCGCACCGGAACCGGGCTGAATTGCTTGAGCACCAAGGTGGTCCCCAGCACGGTGACCCCATCACCAGGCTGGGGATCTGCGGCCAACACCGCGGCACTGGAATCGGTACATCCGGCCACCACGACGCAAGACTCCGGCAGACCAAGAAGCCTTGCCACCGCTGGCGCCAGGGGCCCCAGCGGTGTGCCCGCTGCGCGGAGCTCCGGCAAGGCCGCACTCCAGGCTTGGCGGGCGATCGCACCTGACCAGCAGCCCTGCTCTTGATCCCAGCCCAAGCGGAGATTGTTGGTCTCCTCACCCCAGCGCCAATCAGCCAGCAGCCATCCGCTCAGCCAATCCGCCTGATGCCGCAGCAGCACCTCTGACTTCGCTGCACCCCAGCGCTCCAGCAGGGCCAAGGCTCGAGCCAAACTGCCACTGGCGCTGGCAGCCGGTTGATCAGCCCCCTCAGGGCCCAGCAGATCCGCGGCCGCCTGAGCGTGATCAGGGCAGGCCTGGTGGTAGGGCAAGGCCTCCCCAAGAGGAACACCATCCGGCTGGGCCAAGAGCAAGGTGCCTGAGGTGCCATCGACGGCCACCGCAGCAATCGCCGCCCGCAGATCCAGAGGCAAGTGCTGGCAGAGGGCCACAAACCCCTCCTGCCATCCGCGGGGGTCCTCAAAGCCGCGCGGATAAGGAGAGGCGTGCTCGGCGAGTACCGCGCCGGCCCCGTTCAGAACAGCAACGCGCAGGCCGCTGGTGCCCAGGTCAAGACCCAGGCCCAGGGGCTCAGGCGGCAACGCGGCTGGCGGTGGCCTGCTTCAAGGTGGCGGCGACGGCGTCCACGTTCTCCCAGGGCAGGTTGAGATCGCTGCGGCCGAAGTGGCCGTAGGCCGCCACGTCTTGATAGAAGCGGCCGCCGCGCTGCTGGGGCAGCTGACGCAGGCCGAAGGTCTCGATGATGGCGCCCGGGCGCAGATCGAAGTGCTCCTGCACCAAAGCCGTCAGGTCAGCGTTGCTGATGACACCAGTGCCAAAGCTTTCGACCAGGATGCTGACGGGTTTGGCCACACCGATGGCATAGCTCAGCTGGACTTCCGCCTTGCGCGCCAGACCGGCTGCAACAAGGGCCTTGGCCACATAACGAGCCGCGTAGGCCGCGGAGCGATCCACCTTGGTGGGGTCTTTGCCGGAGAAGGCGCCGCCGCCATGGCGGGCATAGCCGCCATAGGTGTCCACGATGATCTTGCGGCCGGTGAGGCCGGCATCGCCCTGGGGGCCGCCCACCACGAATTTGCCGGTGGGATTCACCAGGAAGCGGGTGCTGTCCTTGGAAGGCTTCAGGCTGAGATCTGCGGTGGCGGGCTCCACCACATGACTCCAGAGATCAGCGGAGATGCGCTCACGCAGAGCCTTTTCTTCCGAGATCCCATCAATCTCCGAGGTGTGCTGCGTGGAGATCAAGATCGTGTCGATCGCCACAGGCTGATCGTTTTCATAGACCACGCTCACCTGGGTCTTGCCATCGGGCAGCAGGTAACCCAGGGCGCCGTTGTGGCGCACTTCCGCCAAACGACGGGCCAGGCGGTGCGCCAGGCTGATGGGCAACGGCATCAGCTCCGGCGTTTCATCGCAGGCGTAGCCGAACATGATTCCCTGGTCGCCGGCGCCCACCAGATCGAGGGGATCACCCGCGTGGTCGTCCGCCTCATCAACGCCCTGGGCAATGTCAGGGGACTGTTGATCGAGCGCCACCAGGACCGCGCAGCTGTTGGCATCGAAGCCGCCGGCACGGGCGCCGCTGTAGCCGATCTGCTCGATGACACCGCGCACCAGGGTGTTGAAGTCGACCCGGGCCGTGGTGGTCACCTCACCGGTGATCAGGCACAAACCGGTGTTGACCACGGTCTCGCAGGCCACGCGCGAGGCCGGGTCCTGAGCCAGTAGAGCGTCGAGAACCGCGTCGCTCACCTGATCGCAGATCTTGTCGGGATGCCCTTCGGTGACCGACTCGGAGGTGAAGACGTAACGACTCATGCCTCTGGCGCAGGCGAAATAGCTCACCAACTTAAGGCCCGGCCCTTAGCGAACTGTGAGTTCGCTCCAGGCATGAATGCGCGGATGGGGCTCGATCAAAGGAGGTGGGGTCTGCCAGGCCGCGATGTAACCCAGGGCCCGTTGATGGGGAATGCCGGCGGCCACGGCCATCCGCAGATCACTGTTCGCATCGCCAATCAAGGCGCAGCGACTGACCGGCACAGCCAACTGGTCGCAGAGGCCGTGAACCGCAGCGGGATCGGGCTTACGGGGGCGGTGCTCGGCGCTCCAAAGCGCGGAGAAATAACCCGCCAGATCGTGGCTCTCCAGAAAATGCTCGATCCCAGCCATGTCGTCGTTGCTGATCACGGCACACCGAACGCCTGCGGCTTGCAGCTGCTTGAGGCAGTCATGCAGGCCTTGGGTAGTGGCACTGGTGTGCCCGTCGTGCTGCTGAGAGCGACGGGCATCTCGCTCATCGGCCTTGGCAAAGACCACTTCACTGATCGCCAAGGCTTCTGGCCAGCCCAGCCCCACTTGCACCAGGGCTGTCGCCGTGGCGATCAGGTTGTGATCGCGGCTGGCGACGGCGGTGATTCCAGCTGGGCAAATGGCTTGGGCCTGCAGGCCATAGGCACGCTCGAGCAACTGCCTGAGATCGTCACGCAGGGGCGCCTCAACCTGTTCCAGACAAAGAAAAACCCTGGCTTGCGCCAGGGTCAGCAGTTGCGGTTCGCTGATGCTCAGGGTGCCGTCCTTGTCGAACAGCACCGCATCAATCGCGCCGAGCTCAGTGCCACGCAGCAGCAGCTGAGGCATGGCTCTGGCTCAGTCGACGTAGGCAACGCCCATGGTGTCGCCATCCTCAGCCTGCTCCAGGAGCATCTGCTTGTAGCGAGCGGCCATCTCCTCAGCCTTGTCGAAGACCTTCTGAGGATCGGTCAGCATGTCGCCGGGCTCGGGCTCAAGAGCCTTGGTGGAGAGGGAGATCCGACCGCGCTCAGCGTCGAGGTCAATGATCATGACCTTCATCTGATCATTCACGTTGAGCACCGTGTGGGGGGTCTCAATGTGCTCGTGGCTGATCTCGGAGATGTGCAGCAGGCCGCTGACACCACCGATGTCGATGAAGGCGCCGTAGGGCTTGATGCCGCGAACGGTACCGATCACCACTTCGCCCACCTCGAGGCGATTCATCTTGCGCTCCACCAGGGCGCGGCGATGGCTGAGCACCAGCCGGTTGCGCTCTTCGTCCACCTCCAGGAACTTGAGGGGAAGGAAGTCGGCCACCAGCTCTTCCTTGGGCTTGCGGGTGCTGATGTGGCTGCCGGGGATGAAGCCGCGCAGGCCTTCCACGCGCACCAGAGCACCACCACGGTTGGTCGCGAAGACCTCGCTGTAGATGGTGGCGTCTTCCTTCTGCAGCTGACGCACGCGCTCCCAGGCGCGCTGGTACTCGATGCGACGGATCGAGAGGGTCAGCTGACCGTCCTCGTTCTCTTCGCTGAGGATGAAGAACTCGCGCTCTTCACCGGGCTCGAGCACGTCACCGATGCCCTCAACCCGGTTGATCGACACCTCCTGCATGGGCATGAAGGCGGCGGTCTTGGCGCCGATGTCGATCATCGAACCCTTGGGCTCGATGGCGAACACGGTGCCCTTCACCACGTCGCCAGGTTTGAAGTTGTAGTCGTACTTGCTCAGCAGCGACGCAAACTCATCCAGGGTGAAGCCCACACCGTCCAGATCACGGGCAACAGCCCGGCTGCTGGGGTCGTCGGCGCTGGGCACCTCTTCCGGAATGCCGAGGTCGAACTCGGCGGCGGCATCAGCCGAAAAGTCTTGATCTGCAGCGAGTTCAGCCTCGCTGGTGTTGAGATCGGAAGGGGTCACGGTCATGGAGAGCTGGCGGACTGCCCGAAGCAGCGCGATGGGATTTCCGACACCGGCCGCCACCAGTATCAGAAGAATCCAAAACTATAGAGCTCGACCGAGGCGCTCTCTTCGCGCAGCTCTCTCAGCGAACAGCTGCCAGAGACTTGGATCTGGGCTGCTGAGACAGGCCGTCAAGGGTCGCCACAAAGTCAGCGACGCTCTGGAACTGCCGGTAAACCGAGGCAAAACGGATGTAGGCCACATCGTTCATGCCCGCGAGTTGCTGAAGCGCGAGCTCTCCGATCTCGCGGCTGGCGACTTCCCTTCCGCTGCGGCCCTGGAGCTCGAGCTCCAATTCATCCACCACGGTTTCCAGGCGTGCGGGCTCGAGCCCGGTCTTTTCACAAGCCCGCAGCAGGCCATGCAACAGCTTGGAGCGGTTAAAGGCCTCACGGCTGCCATTGCGCTTGACCACCGTGATCGGCACGGTTTCCACCCGCTCGTACGTGGTGAAACGGAAATCGCAGTTGAGGCATTCACGGCGGCGACGCACACTCCGACCGATGTCGGCCGAACGCGACTCAAGAACGCGGCTGTCGGTGTGCTGGCACGAGGGGCATTGCATGCCCTGAGGTCCGCCGGAAAAGTCGTCCAAGTTTAGACAGAACAGCCGCAGTTGAGAAGGGCTGCCCCGACATGGGTCTTGGCGGCCAAAGCGATTCAGCGCAAGCCTGCTCTTGAGACTGAGCCTGGAGAGCAAATCCAAGCCAAATCGAAATGAGATTGCCCTGATTCGAGCGACGCCCAGACAAGAAAAAACCCCCGCCGGGGCGGGGGTCATGACTCCTGAAGGAGACCAATCACTTACCGATCTTCGGAGGATCGCGGAAGGCGATCGCAAAGAACAAGGTCGAGATGGCCAAGGCCAGGATGAGGATGTAAGCGAAGCTTTCCATGGGTTACCTCGTTGGCGCTCAGCTGAGGGTGGTACCGGCGGGGGGCACATAGCCCTCCGGCAGACGACGGGTGGAACGGTCGCCCAGTTTCTGGAACAGACCGAACTCAACCTGTTCGCCAAGGTCGGGGTCGATACCGGCGAACACATCGCGGTAGAGGGTGCGAGCACCGTGCCAGATGTGACCGAAGAAGAACAACAGAGCGAAACAGGCGTGGCCGAAGGTGAACCAGCCGCGGGGTGAGCTGCGGAAGGTGCCGTCGGAGTGGTAGGTCTCGCGATCGAACTCGAACGCTTCACCCAGCTGGGCCTTGCGAGCCAGGCGCTTCACGTCAGCGGGATCGGTGAAGGTCTGACCGTTCAGCGCGCCGCCGTAGACGGTGGCGGTGACACCGGTCTGCTCGAAGGAGTACTTCGCTTCAGCGCGGCGGAAGGGGATATCAGCCCGAACAATGCCCTGGCTGTCTTCCAGAACCACAGGGAAGTTCTCGAAGAAGTTGGGCAGACGGCGAACCTGCAGATCGCGGCCGTCCTTATCCGTGAAGGTGATGTGACCCAGCCAGCCGGTCGGCAGGCCATCGCCATTCACCATCGGACCCACGCGGAACAGACCACCTTTGGCGGGGCTGTTACCGACGTAGTCATAGAAGGCAAGCTTCTCAGGAATCGAGGCGTAGGCCTGCTCCTTCGTCGCACCGTTATCGAGTGCGGTCTGCACGCGACGGTTGATCTCTGTTTTGAAGTAGCCCTGGTCCCACTGGTAGCGGGTGGGGCCAAACAGCTCGACCGGGGTAGCAGCAGCGCCGTACCACATGGTTCCTGCGACCACGAAGGCGGCGAAGAACACAGCCGCGATGGCGCTGGAAAGCACAGTCTCGATGTTGCCCATCCGCAGAGCCTTGTAGAGGCGCTCGGGAGGACGAGTCGTGATGTGGAAGATGCCGGCAATGATGCCGACGATGCCAGCCGCGATGTGGTGGGCAACGATGCCGCCGGGGTTGAAGGGGTTAAAGCCTTCAGGGCCCCAAGAGGGTTGAACCGCCTCGAGGTGTCCGGTGACCCCATAGGGGTCAGAGACCCACATGCCGGGGCCGAACACACCAGTCAGGTGGAACGCACCAAAGCTGAAGCAGCCAAGGCCAGCGAGCAGCAGGTGGATGCCAAAGATCTTGGGGAGATCAAGAGCAGGTTCGCCAGTGCGGGGGTCCTGCCAGATCTCGAGATCCCAGTAAGTCCAGTGCCAGATGGCGGCCAGGAAGAGCAGGCCGCTGAAAATGATGTGGGCAGCTGCCACACCTTCGAAGCTCCAGAAGCCGGGGTCAACACCGGTTTCGCCGGTGATGCTCCAGCCGCCCCAGCTGCCAGTCACGCCCAAGCGGGCCATGAAAGGCATCACGAACATGCCCTGGCGCCACATCGGGTTGAGCACCGGGTCGGAGGGATCGAAGATGGCCAGCTCGTAGAGCGCCATGGAGCCGGCCCAGCCGGCTACCAGAGCGGTGTGCATGAGGTGCACGGCCAACAAGCGGCCCGGGTCGTTGATCACGACCGTGTGCACCCGATACCAGGGCAATCCCATGGGGGTCAGGTCCGGGGAAACAACCAGCCTTCTGCTTTCGGTGAACCGAACCACAGAGGGCAGCGCGATCAGGGTCAGCCAGCAAGGCCAGCAGACACGAGATCCGTGCTCGCGATCGTAAGGGGTTCGGCTGACCGAACGATTTGATCCTTTCGGAGCTGAAACGAGCCGTGACGAGGAAACCGGCTTCAGCGCAGAGGCGGAGCAGCGGGGCGGTTACAAAACGCAATCCTCTCCCTCACAATGGAGGGGTTGGGACGCCTTGGGGAAACCATGCCCGTCATTCGATTTGTGCGCGAAGGGCGCGACGTGGAGTGCTACCCCGGCGAGAACCTGCGCGAGGTGGCGCTACGGGAGGGCATTGAGCTGTACGGCCTCAAGGGCAAGCTCGGCAACTGTGGGGGCTGTGGACAGTGCATCACCTGCTTTGTTGATGTGGTGGGAGAAAGCAGCCCTGGCAGCCTCAGCGGGCGTACCCGGGTTGAAGAGCAAAAGTTGCAGCGCCGTCCAGAGAGTTGGCGGCTGGCCTGCCAGACCCTGGTTCAGCAGTCCGTTCTGGTGCTCACCCGCCCCCAAGTGGGCTTTGCCGATGCCGATCAACGCATCGCGGCGGCCAAATCAGACCTGCTGCCGGCCGGCCCCACCAGCTGGCCTGAGCCTGAGGTCGACCCCGATGAGGAGGCCTCCAGCAAGGCCGAAGCCGGCGAAACCACAACGAGCGATGAAGAGGGCTGATCAAGCACCGTTGGCGGTGATACGGTCACCAGGCTCAAGAGTTTTGCGATGGAAACCAACGATCTCGGCTTCGTTGCCAGCCTGATGTTCGTGCTGGTTCCGACAGTGTTTCTGCTGGTGCTCTACATCCAGACCAGCAGCCGCCAGGGCTGAAGTACGAAGAGCCCAGCAACCTGCATCAAAAACCCCCAAAGCCCTTAGGCCTTGGGGGTTTTGCTTTGGGCCCAATCACTCACTGGCCAGACCTGAGCAAACAGGTATGGCCAGAGGAGCGCAATCAGCGGCGCCCCTCCGGCTCGCGCACCAGCAGCACGGGCGCCGGGGCATGCACACGGATGTAGTCGCTCACCGAAGAGCCGAGCAAACGGTCGATGTCGACCAGACCCCGCGCCACCAGGGGGCGGCGATCCTGGGAAGCGATCACAACAAGATCCGCCTTGTGCTCCTCAGCGGCCTGGCAGAAGCCACGGCCGATATCGCCAGTGACGTGAATGGGTTTCATGTCGACACCGAAGCCGCGGGCTCGCTGCACCGCCTTCTCCAGCAGCTCATCGGCAGGGGAGAGACCACCCCGCGACGGTGTGATGTCCTGACGACTGACGTGCACGCCCGTCAGGCTGCTTCCGGGGACATCGCGCACGAGTTCACAGGCCAGCTTGAGGGCGTCATCCCCAACACCCGTGCCATCAATCGCCACCATGACGCGGTTGATATGACGGACATACAGGTCATCGCGCACCAGCAGCATTGGGCGCGTGGAGAGCTGAAAGACGTACTGGCTGGCGCTGTTACTGAGGATCGACTGGAGACGCCCCAATCCGCGCGAACCCATCACGATCAGGTCGGCATCCAATTCATCGGCCACCTTGAGCACGGTCTGCTTGGTGTCGCCCTGCCGAATGATGGTGTTCACATCGGCAGGATTGAGGCCCAGGCGCTGCACCGCCTCTGCGACGACCGCCGCTGCCTTCTGGGAGTGCTCGACATAGTTCTCGCCGGCCTGCTCCGAGACCACGTGCAGCAGGTTGATTCGCGCCTGCTTCACGGCCGGGATGTCACGCAGCATGCGCACCATCTCTTCAACGTGGCCCTTGCCTGAATCGGCGATCAAAAGGTTGCGGAACACAGCCGGAGCGTCGCGTTGGGGCAGCCTATGGCCGAATAAGCAGATCAAAGGTCCCGCTGGTGAAGACCGTGATGCAGCAACAAAAAGGTCATCCATGGCGCCTGGAGCGATGGGTCCTGCCACAGCACACGGACCACGCCGGCGTGATGTGGCATGGCTCCTATCTGGCCTGGCTGGAGGAGGCGCGGGTCGAGGCCTTGCGGCAAGCAGGACTGGCCTACAGCGAACTCTCAACCCGGGGACTGGAGCTGCCTGTGGTGGGACTGCAGATCCAGTACCGGCAAGCCCTCCTGCACGGAGATCTGGTCCAGGTCGAAAGCCGGGTGCAGCCCCAACAGGGCGTCAAGCTTCCCTGGAGCAGCCGATTCATCAAATCCGATGGCAGCGTGGCCGCCGAAGCCCAAGTGGAACTGGTGCTGGTGGACCTCAGCGCTGGACCAGACAAGCGTCGGCTGCTGCGCCGGGCCCCTGAAGACCTCCACAACGCCATCCAACGGCTAATCGAAGGCCCCTAGGCACAAAAAATCAGAAACGAGTCCAACGCGACTCGCTATAGTACAGGCGTACTGCCTTGGCAGCCATGGGGGATCTGCTCCGCCCGCGCTTTGGCGCAGGCCCATCGCACCTTGAACGGAAGCGTCTCTGGCGGCTGATCTGGATGACCTGTCCAGGAATCGGCGCGAAGCGACTGCAATGCCTCCACGAAGCCAGAGCCGGAGGTCTCGAGCAGGCCTGGTCTGCCGCCCCAGAGGACTTGCAAGCTGCTCTAGCGAGCGCAAGGCGCCTTGGCCCCTCGGAACTCAAGGCGTTCTTGGCCTACCGCGAGCGGATCGGTGCCGAGCCACTCAGCCATCCCATCACGACCGAAGAGCGGGAACGCTGGAGCCGAAGACGGCAACTCCTCCCGGGCGATCGCGCGATGCCAACCGCCATCGCGAACTTGGAGCAACCGCCCCTGCAGCTGCTCTGGAGGGGCAAGGGGTCCCTCTGGGCAGCGCTGAGGGAACGGCAAGCCGTCGCGGTCATGGGGACCCGTCAACCCTCCAGGCACGGAATGGAGATGGCTCGCCGGATCGGCCGTGCCTTGGCCCAGGCGGGATGGCCGGTGCTGAATGGCTTAGCCGAGGGCATTGATGCCGCCGCCCATCAAGGCTGCCTGGAAGCCGGTGGCGCCCCGATCGGGGTGATTGGCACCCCACTCACCAGTGCATCTCCGAGGCACCAAAGGTCGTTACAAGAGGAGGTCGCCCGCCAGGGCTTGTTGATCAGCGAATGGGCCGAAGGCACAGCGGTCAAACCCGCCCACTTCAGCTTGCGCAAGCGGTTGATCCTGGCCCTGGCCAATGCGGTCGTTCTGGTGGAATTCCCCGAGGGCAGCAGCTGCCAACGGGATGCTCAGCGAGCCTGGGAGAAGGAGATCCCGCTTTGGGTCGTCCCAGGAGATGCGGGGCGCCCCGCGGCTGCCGGAAGCAACCAATGGCTGCAGCGCGGTGCAACCGCCCTGATCAACACCGAGACCTTGATCGAAGCCCTGGGTCCTGGGCCGCTGAAGAGGGTCCAGGCAGCCGCAGCCAGCAGGATCGAGCAACGTCTGGCAGGTCGAGAAGCCCTGCTCTTGGCTGCCCTCGGCGCGGGTGCCTCGCTGGATGAACTCTGCCGCCGGCTCAGAAGCCAACCTCAGCTTCTCAGCAGGAGACTGCTCCAACTGGAGTTGGCGGGATTGATCTGCAGCGAACCTGGGCTCTGGTGGAGACCCAGCGCCGGGGCCTCTCTTTAGGCTGACCCGATGGCGACGTCCATCTCTGGCGCAGCTCTGCTGGATTGGCGCCGAGCGATGCTGGCGCTCGGCGGTGCAGCCAGCAGCCTCGATTGGCTGTTGGACCTGGCAGGCGGTGTGGACTGGCAACAGCAGCAGCAACTAAGGCTGCGGACTGACGCGTTGGTCCCTTTGCGCCGGAACTTGAGCGAGCTCGAAGCGCTCTGGCGCAGGCACCTGGAGCATCAAGATCCTCTGCAATATCTGGTTGGAATTTGCCCCTGGCGAGATCTGGCCCTTCAGGTGGCGCCTGGGGTGCTGATTCCGCGGCAGGAAACAGAACTGCTGATTGAACTGGCGATTGAGCTCACCGGCCCAGACAGTGCTGGCAGGTCCCTGCGCTGGGCAGACCTGGGCACCGGATCGGGTTGCCTAGCCCTGGCTCTGGCGCAGCGTTGGCCCCAGGCCCAGGGCTTTGCCGTGGATTGCTCGGAGGAAGCCCTGGTGCAAGCGAAGGGAAATCTGAGCTCAGCCCTGGAGCAAGGCAGGTTGGAACTGCGCGCCGGTCACTGGTGGGAGCCCCTTCAAGATCAGTGGGGTGGCCTGGATCTCGTGGTCTCCAATCCGCCCTATATCCCGACCGCGATCTGGGAGGGCCTAGAGCCCGTGGTGCGCGAGCACGAGCCGGAGCTCGCGCTCAATGGCGGGAGCGATGGCCTTGATGCGATCCGGACCATCACGAAAGGCGCCATTCAGGCCTTAGCGCCTGGGGGATGGCTGTTGCTGGAGCATCACCATGACCAAAGCCAGGCTGTCCTCGCGCTCATGGAAGCTGGCGGCCTGACGGAACTGAGCGCCCGCCATGATCTCGAGGGCGTGGCTCGCTTCGCCTGCGCCCGCAGACCGAGATAGCGAGAGTGACAGCAAGAGAGACAGCAGACATGACGCTGATCCACTCGCCTGAGGCACTGGCCAGCAAGCTCAAAGCGGGATCAGCGGCCATTGTCCCGACAGATACCCTGCCGGCCCTCGCCGTCAGGCCCGAGAACGCCTCTCTGCTTTGGGAGCTCAAGCAACGTCCGCGGGAGAAGCCCGTGATCTTGATGGCCGCGACACCCGAGACCTTGCTGGAATGTCTCGGAATCCCAGTGCAGACGGCCTGGCAAGAGATGGCCGATCGCTATTGGCCCGGCGCTCTCACGCTCGTGCTGCCAGCGAAGGGAACCTGGCTGGAGCAGCTCAATCCTGGTGGCCAGAGCCTGGGTTTGCGGCTACCAGCCGCACCCGCCGCATTGGAGCTGATGCGCCACAGCGGCCCTCTGGCAACAACCAGTGCCAATCGCTCCGGCGAACCAGCCTGCCTGGATCACGAGGAGGCCCGTGCCTGCTTCCCTGAGGTGCCCCAACTGGGCCCAGTGCCATGGCCTGTGCCCACAGGGCAGGGGAGCACGGTGATTCAGTGGCTGCCAAGCGGCGAGTGGAAACTGCTTCGAGCCGGTGCTGTGATGCCGGCAGAACTTGGCGAAAACGCCTGATCTGCCGTGAGCGCCTTGATCCTGCTGATTGCAGCCCTGTTGGGGATCAACCACTGGCTGCTGGAACCCGCCGTCAAGGCCAGCACTGATCTGTTTGAGCTGAGGCTTTTGCCTTGGCTGCTGCTGGGGACACTGGCCTGGCTGCTTGCGGGCCGGCAGCACAGCCAACCCTGAAGGTCTGGGCACGAAAAAAGCCCCCGGCAAAGCCAGGGGCAGAAGTCGTCCCTCAAGGGGCAAGTGGTGAGAGGAAGCGGCTGATGGGATCAGCCGCTCGTGGTCAACCGAACTTGCCGGAGGTGGAAGCGATCAGGAAGGCGGCGTAGGTCACGAAGTAGCCCACGGTGAAGTGAGCCAGACCAACCACACGGGCCTGAACGATCGAGAGAGCCACGGGCTTGTCGCGCCAGCCCACCAAGTTGGCGAGCGGGGTGCGCTGGTGAGCCCAGACGATGGTCTCGATCAGTTCCTGCCAGTAACCGCGCCAGGAGATCAGGAACATGAAGCCGGTGGCCCAGATCAGGTGACCGAACAGGAACATCCAGGCCCAAACGGCGAGGTTGTTGCTGCCATACGGGTTGTAACCGTTGATCAGCTGAGAGGAGTTGAGCCACAGGTAGTCGCGGAACCAGCCCATCAGATAGGTGCTGGATTCGTTGAACTGAGCCACGTTGCCCTGCCAGATGGCGAGGTGCTTCCAGTGCCAGTAGAAGGTGAGCCAGCCCACGGTGTTCAGGGCCCAGAAGACAGCCAGATAGAAGGCGTCCCAGGCACTGATGTCGCAGGTGCCGCCACGGCCGGGGCCGTCGCAGGGGAAGGAGTAGCCGAAGTCCTTTTTGTCGGGCATCAGCTTGGAACCCCGGGCATCCAGGGCACCCTTCACCAGGATCAGGGTGGTGGTGTGCAGACCCAGGGCGATGGCGTGGTGCACCAGGAAGTCGCCAGGACCGATCTGCAGGAACAGATCGTTGCCGCCATCGTTAATGGCGTTCATCCAACCGCCCATGTAGGCGGCGCTGGCGTTGCTGGCGGCACTGCCGGCGTTGGAGAGGAGCACATCGAAGCCGTACATGGCCTTGCCGGAGGCAGCCTGCACGAACTGTGCGAACACGGGCTCCACCAGGATCTGCTTCTCGGGGGTGCCGAAGGCAACAACCACGTCGTTGTGGACGTAGAGGCCCAGGGTGTGGAAGCCGAGGAACAGGGAGACCCAGCTCAGGTGGCTGATGATCGCTTCTTTGTGCTCGAGCATCCGAGCAAGAACGTTGTTCTTGTTGGCCTCGGGGTCGTAATCACGGATGAAGAAGATCGCACCGTGAGCGAAGGCACCGCACATCAGGAAGATGGCGATGTACTGGTGGTGGGTGTAAAGCGCAGCCTGCGTGGTGTAGTCCTTGGCGATGAACGCGTAGGACGGCATCGAATACATGTGCTGCGCCACCAGGCTGGTCACAACGCCCAGGGAAGCCAGGGCCAGACCGAGCTGGAAGTGGAGCGAGTTGTTGATGGTGTCGTAGAGACCCTTGTGGCCAGCGCCCAGGTCACCAGGGGTGCCGTTGGGGGGGTTGTGAGCCTCGAGGATCTCGCGGATCGAGTGACCGATACCGAAGTTGGTCCGGTACATGTGACCGGCGATCACGAACAGACAGCCAATCGCCAGGTGGTGATGGGCAATGTCGGTCAGCCAGAGGGCCTCACTTTGGGGGTGGAAACCACCCAGGAAGGTGAGGATCGCGGTGCCTGCGCCTTCTGAGGTACCGAACACCTGATAGGCGGTGTCGGGGTTCTGGGCGTAGACGCCCCAGTTACCAGTGAAGAAAGGAGCCAGGCCTGCCGGGTGAGGCAGCACGTTGAGGAAGTTGTCCCAACCCACGTGTTGACCACGGGATTCAGGGATGGCCACGTGGACCAGGTGACCGGCCCAAGCGATGGAGCTGAAGCCGAACAGCACCGCGAGGTGGTGGT
>JBMSIW010000028.1:0-19041 GCA_049418265.1 Vulcanococcus sp. | reverse complement strand
GCGCCACGCCGATCAGATCGTGGTGATGGATCAGGGGCGGATCGTGGAGCGCGGCCGCCACGAGGAGCTCATCGCCGCCGGTGGGGCCTACGTGAATCTCTGGCGGGTCCAGGCCGGTCTGCGCTCCGATGAGGCATTCACGCTGTAGAGCCAACAGCAAGCCAACTCAAAAACTGGTCTTGCCCACAGGCTTTTCGCAAGGCGAGCGCACGAAAAGAAATAAATTGTGAGAATGAAGAGTCCCAGCCTGAAAAACACTGCCGGCCTGCCCCTGCTCTCACGGCGCGATGAGCGGGGCCTGGTGCTGGCGGCCGTGGGCTTCGGGATCGGTGGTGGCCTGCTGCTGGCCTCCCCCATCGCGGAATTTCTCGAGGGACCTGGCGTCAGCGAGCGTCACCAGCTCGTCAATCCCTTCAGCAGCTGGAACAGCCTCAGCGATGCCGATGTGGTGGTGCTGGGCACCGATGTCGGCGGAGGCAACACCGATGTGATGTACACGATCCGCGTTCACAACGGAGTCACCAAGCTCCTGCAGGTGCCGCGGGACACCTACATCAACTCCAGCAGCTTCGGGCCGGTCAAAGCAAACGCCCTTTACGCCTATGGCGGTCCCGAGGCCGTGAAAGCCGAGCTCTCCAAGCACCTGGGCAGGCCCGTGCGGCACCACATCCTGGTGAATCTGGCCGTGATCCGCCGCCTCGGTGATGCCCTCGGAGGCCTGGAGGTGAACGTGCCTAAACGCATGTGGTACCACGACAACACCCAAGGCCTGCACATCGATCTGCAGCCCGGTCGGCAGATCCTCAAAGGCCGTGACCTCGAAGGCTTCCTGCGCTTCCGGCATGACGAGATGGGTGACATCGGCCGGCTGGATCGTCAGCGCCTGGTTCTGAGCGCGTTGTTCAAACAGATCACCCGCCCGGAGAGCCTGATGCGCCTGCCGTCGCTGTTGGCGGTGGCGGGCAAGGACCTCAAGACGGACCTGGGCCCCATGGAAATCGGCGGCCTGATCAGTGCCATGGGCAGCACCGAACTGGATGCCGAACGCCTGGGTGGCCGTCCCTTCATGCGCAACGGCATCAGCTACTGGCAGGCCGAGTGGCCCGAGCCTGATGCCACCGGTGCAGCAGCCGGTGCCGCCGCCGGTGGGCAGGAGCGCTCCAAGTTCCTCTTCTAGGGCTCTTCCCCAACATCGGTGGCGACGTCAGCGCGATAGGCCGAAGGAACCAGCACCAAAAAGAGCATCCACCACAGGAG
Source organism: Vulcanococcus sp. (assembly GCA_049418265.1). Taxonomy (GTDB): domain Bacteria; phylum Cyanobacteriota; class Cyanobacteriia; order PCC-6307; family Cyanobiaceae; genus Vulcanococcus. Next base: position 17,784 of record JBMSIW010000028.1, on the reverse strand, counting down.
CACGGCGAGCCCCAGCGGAGCCGTGATCCACCAGATCCTCAGCCACCACCAGCTGCCGGCGACAACACCAAAGCCCGTCAGCAGGATCGACCAGGGCTGACACCACCAGGGTTTCAGGCTCCAGAAGGAAGGCTTGAGCTCAGGCATTGGGCTTGCGGGCATGTTGGGAGAGCACGACCAACGCCAAGATCAACGCCACCATCGCCAGAAGCGGCGTGGAGGCCGCGACCGTGACCCCTAAGGCCGCCGTGAACCAGATGGAGGCCGCACTGGTGAGGCCATGCACCCTCGGATGGGAATGGCCCTGCGGTTCACCGCCCCGGTCCACGAGGATCTCCCCGGCACCCAGGAATCCAATGCCGGTGGCAATGCCCTGAATGACCCGGCTGCGAGCATCCGGTTCGGGTCCAGCCGCCAGCACCAGCAGACAGGCGCTCAAACCCACCAGGACATGAACGCGCAGGCGATTGGGCTGCGGTTGGCTGAAATGCTGCGCACGGTTGTAGCCCACCGACAGGCCGCAGAGCACCGAGAGGCCTAGCCGCAGCAGCAGCTCAAGATCGACACTCAGGGGGGAGATTGAGACGTTGGCGAACAACAGCGAGCCCATCAGCGCAGTTCTCCATAAGCTCCGCTGAGAACCCCACCGCCGCGGCCTGTGGACGCCCTGTTGGTGCGTAACGCGCTCAAGATGTTTACGGCGGTGTTCATCACAGCGGCGATCGCAGCCTGGTGCGAGCGCATTGAGTTTCTCTGGTATCCGCTGATGGCGGTGGTGATTGTTGTCGACGACAACGATGACCACACCGTCAAGGCGGCCTCCGCGCGGCTGCTGGGAACCGTGGTGGGCGGCCTGGTGACCTTCATCGTGCACACGATCCTGGCGGGCTGGATGGGAGTGCTGGTCTCGATCCTGCTGATGATCCCGGTCTTGCGTCTCTTCGGCTGGCAGTCCGGCTTGAGCACCGCGGCCACCCTCAGCGTGATGTTCCTGATGATCCCGAGCCACGTCGCTCTGAACTGGGACTACGTGTTCAACCGCGCCCTCGACACGGTGGTGGGCTGTCTGGTGGCGTTGGCGGTGGGTCTGCTGTTTTGGCCGCGCAATAGCTACCAGGAACTGGAGCAGATCGACCAGCAATGGCGCAGCAGCCTGGAGAGACAACTGCAGCGCTACCACGGTTGGATCCACGCCCAGGGTCCCAAACCCAGCCCCTTGGCGACCGCACCTCTCACCAACCAGCTGCAACAGATGGAGCAGCTGGTGCAACGGGAGCGCAGTGGTCCGAAGCGACGCCGACTGCACCGGAGCCGTTGGGAGCAGCGCCTGCGCCTCTGGCAGATCACGCACTTTCACTGGACCGCCTGGGAGCGGCTGCTCGAGAGCCTTCCCGATGGCCTGGCCGGCCAGGCACCACCGCTGCAGCGCAGCATTGATGCCCTGCAATCCCAACTCAGCGGCCCGCCCCAGGCGACGGCGGCCCGCGACAGCAGCCCCTGGCAGCGGCTGGCCCAGGAGCAGCACCTACCGCTGCTCTCCCTCCTGGCCCTCGCCGAAGAGGAGCGACCGCTTCACGCCAGCCTCGGCGGCCTGATGAGGCGCAGCCCATGCTGATCACGCGCAGTGAGTTGCGGCTGGCCCTGACCGCAGGGCTCAGCAATGGCTTCTCCAGCCTCAGTGGACTGGCCTTTGGCTACTACGCCCCCCTGGCCGTGGTGTCCGTGGCCACGGGCAGCTACGGCGGCGCCCTAGAGCTCGGCCGCCAGCGCCTACTCGGCACCGTGCTGGGGATCGTCCTGCTGCTGGTGGGCTACTGGGGCCTCAAGGGCATCCCGATGCCCTTAGCCGTGGCCATCACCCTGGCGGCGCTGCGGCTGCTGGGGGGCTGGTTGAAGCTGCTGGTGGGCTACAAGGTGGGCGGCCTGATCGTGGTGATGGGCTGGTTGGTCCACGCCGACAACCTGGTCAATTGGATTCCGCTGCGCTTCTTCTGGACCGTCTTCGGGGTGCTGCTGGCTCTGCTGAGCCTGCGGTTGTTCTGGCCGGCCCGAACCCTCGATGGTGTCTTCCAGCTATACGCGGACCTGTTCCAAGACCTGCAGCGGACCTATCGCCTCCTGGCCGAGAGGCTTGATGCCCAGAACGGCTACGCCGGCAGCGCCGATGTGAGCGTGGACGACTACCGGCGCCTGCGCGCTCGCCTGGTGGCCGTGCGGCAACTGCTGCCCCAACTGCGGCAGGAGCTCGGAGGAAGTCCGGAGCGCCACCCCAGCTACCAATTGATCAGCCGACTCGATGACACCTGCTCACGGTTGATCGTGATGGTGGGTGGCATGACCCGTCAGGCCCCCAGCGCGGATCACGCCGCACTGCTGAGCAGCGTGCACCAGGCCGAAGCCGCCTTGCTGCTCAGCCTGGCCAGCCGGCTTGAGCTCTGGCAGCAGCGCTTCAGCCTGCGTCGCCGCACCCTGCCGCAGGCCCCCGAGGACGCGTTGCAGCTTCCGGATCGTTGGCTGACGCTCAACGCTGAACTGAACAACCCCGCCCTCAACAGCGCCCCACTGCAGCGGTTGCAGAGGATTGCGACCCGCCTGCTGCTCTGCCGCCAGGCCGAGCAAGCCATCCGCGCGGCCGAGGAGCAGTGGCGCTCACTGATGCCGCGCTAAGGCTGGGGCCTAGAGCTCCACCAACGCTCGATCCGGTAGCCCAGGATCACCAGCAGCACCACCAGCCAGAACCACAACTCCGGTGCGTTGGCGTTGAACAGGATCAACAGCAGCACCACCTCACAGACCAGCCAGGGAAACTCCTTGCGCAGCAGGGGATTACGGGGAGGCGTCAATTTCATTCGATCGTGCCGGGTTGGCGCAGGAACGGTCGGTTCCAGAGGGCATCGATACGGATGCTGCGATAGCCACCGGTCAAGGAGCGCAGACCGGGGATCACGTAGCTCAAGGGAGAACGCCACTCCACATAGGCATAGCTATTGACCGTGAGGCCATCGCGGACCGGAAAGACCCCACTGCCGCCGGAGAGGGTCCAGCGGTAGCCGTCATTGCTGCCCTTATCTCGGCCCAGCTCGATTTCAGCGCGCATCACCGGCCCGCTCTGGGTGAGCTGCTTGGCCAGCTGAGGGTTACCGGTGGTGGTGGAGACGTCCTCCTCCGTGGCAGGCAGGGTGAGGACGGAACTGATGCGCCCCACAATTCCGCCGAAGCGGCCCCGCTGTTTCCATTGGGGCACCACTTCCACCGGCAGACCCAGGGGCAAACGCCGCGCATCGGCTGGTGAGAAATAGGCCACAGCCCGCAGCGGTGGATCCTTGGCGCCCGGCTGCTGGGGACGACCAATGGTGCCCAGGCGCTGACCCGTCGAGACGGTCTGGCCAGGGATCACCTGCAGATCCAGCACGCTCCCGTCGCGCACCGCCAACACCTCACCGTCGTAGGCGATCTTGGCTTCGGTGACCCGGATCTGACGCTTGAGGTCGTCGATCTGGTAGCGGCGATTCAGCGCTTCGGTGTCGATGCTGAGCTTGACCTGCTGGTAGTCGGTGAGGACCTTCTTGCGCTCGATCTTCACGCCGTCGAGATTGACGCTGGTGTTGGTCAAACCCTGCTCAGCCGAGACCACCTCGGTGGAGAGGGGAGCCACCACCTCCCGCTGACTCAACCACTCCAGGTTGCGCAGCTTGCTGCTGTAGGTGCCCTGCAGTTTCTGGTAACGGCGGCTGTCGTCATTGAGCTTCGCCAGCGCCACATCCACGGCTCGCTTCTCGGTCTCCAGGCGCGCCAGATCACGGCGATCGAGATCACTGTTAATCCGCTCGAGTTGCGCCAGGTTCCCCTTCTGCTGCGCCAGCTGCTTCTCGAGCACCGGCAGGTAGAGATTCATCAACACCTGGCCCTTGCGCACGGGCTGGCCCACCTTCACGTGGACCTTGAGCACCTGACCGCCCGCTCGCGCATTCAGCACACCCGCGTTGTTGGGGTAGATGAGCACCCCTTGTCCGCTCACCTCCGTAGGCACAGGCCAGAAAACGGCCCAGAAGACCAGGACACCACTCACCCCCGCCAGGCAAACCCCCACCTGGTTGTGATCACTGAGATCCGACCAGCGCTGGTGGAGCTGGTGACGCCGCTCACGCCACTGGGATCGAAGACCTGGGGTCATGGGCGACAGCATGCATCCCCCCAGCAATTCTGGCCAGATTCGCCAAACTGCATCGCAATCCGTCCCAGGGGAAGGGCGTGCCCGCTGCAGGCCGACGTTGGCATCTGGCACTTGGCCTGGGGCTGCTCTGCTCGGCCATGGCCCCTCCCCTGGCCTGGGGGCAGGCAGACCTGCAACGGCTGGAGCGCAGTTGGCAAAGCCTGGATCAACAGCTGCGGGCCCTCGATGCCCTGATCCCCCCAGATCGCGAACCAAGCCCTGATCCCACCAGTCCGGCAGCGCCCCTGCCCAAGGCCCTACTGGCTCCCAACGCCGCCCCCCAGAGCCAACTGCAACCGTCCCAGGCCCCAGCCCCGGCACCCCTGAGCCTCCCGAACCCGGCCCAGCTGGAGGCCGGCCGCGTGCAGGGTCTCAGCCTGATGGAGGCCCTGGGGATCGGCTTTGCCAACAACCCTCAACTGCAAGCCCAGCGGTTGCAGGTCGCGGCCGCCCTCGATCAACTGCAGGCACGGCTTGGGACCTACTGGCCGCGCATCAGTGCCGTCGCCTCAGGCAACACGGGCCAGAGCAGTTCCTACAACGTGGCGCCGGTGGGCAACGGCAATCTGGGGCTCGGGCCGCTGTTCAGCCCCGGTGGTGCCTTCTACGTCCCCAGCGGCGGTGAGGCCTACTTCAACCAAGCCTCCACGGCAGGAGCCGTTGGACTGGAACTTGACTACGCCCTGATCGACTTCGCCCGCACCCCGGCCGTCCAGGCCGCCAGGGCCAACCTCGAGCGGGAACGGCAGCGCTATGGCAACCAACTGCGGCAGCTGCAGCTGCAGATCAGCGAGGCCTACTACCAACTGCAACAGGCCGATCAAAACGTCCGCATCCAGGACGCCGCGGTGCGCAATGACCTGCTGATCCTGCAGGACGCTTTGGATCTCAAGTTGGCTGGCCTGGTGCCGCGGCTGGATGTCCTGCGCCGCCGGGCCATCGAAGCCAGTGACCAGGAGGCGTTGATTCAGGCCATGGCGGATCGGGCCATCGCCCGGCGACGGCTGGCCGTGGTGTTGAACCTGCCCGCAGAGATCAACCCCAGCGCCAGCGATCCGATCGCCGTGATGCCCTCCTGGCCGCTGAATCTCGAGCAGAGCCTGCTGGCGGCCTACCGAGGAAACCCCGAACTGGAAACGATCCTGGCGGTGCAGACGGCCTTGGCTCGCCAACGGGATGTCACGGCCGCCCAGCTGCTGCCGCGGCTCGCCCTCTTTGCCGGCGGCGGCAGCTACGGGCAGAACGTCAATCAGTTCAACGTCACGGCCAGCAATGGCGGCTGCTGCGGCTCGGCGGTCATTCCCACCCTGAACAGCAGCGGCTACGACTGGGCGGTGGGCTTGAGCCTGCGCTGGTTGCTCTTTGATGCCGGTACCACCAGTGGTGAGGCGCGGGCGTTGCAGCGTCGCGTCGAAGCCGCCGGGCAGGACTATGCCGCCACCCGCAACGCCATTCGCTTGCGCTTGGAGAGTGCCTTCTTCAACCACGAGGCCAGCCTCGCCAAGCTGTCCTCAGCCCGCCGTGGCGTCGCCGCGGCCCTGGAAGCCTTTCGGGATGTGCGCCTGCGCTATCAAACCGGGCTCTCCAGCGAACTGGATCTCTCGGTCACCCAGGAGCGACTGATCAGCTCGCTGGTGCAACGGCTCAACGCCACCGTGGGGGTGAACATCAGCTACGCCCAGCTGCTGCGGGAGCTGCTGCCGGTACCGCGGGACCCCGCAGCGCCGCTCAACCCGGCGCTGATCTGGCAGGAGCCCACACCTGCAGGCGCTGCAACGCGGCCTCAGCTCCCGGGCTCCCAGCCATGAACTGCGCCAACAGGGGCGCCAGCAACGGCACCTGGGCAAACGCCCCGCTGAAGCCGCTGAAGCAGAACAACCCCGGCGCCCCGGGCACAGGACCCACCAGGGGCAAACCATCGCTGCAGAAAGCCACAGGCATCTGCAGCCAGCGACCCTCGAGCGCCGCCCACTGGGCCGGCAGCGCCGCCCGCAACAGAGCTTCACTGCGCCCTGGATCGGGCGCAGGCGCGCACTCCAGGGCCCCATCAATCCAGCTGATCTGACCCAGCAGCGCCCCCTCTCCCCTGGGCACCAAACCCGCATCCACCACGGCTTCCGGCGCCCTCAATTGCGGCGCGCGCCGCTCCAGTTGCGGGCGGCGAAAGCGCGCGGGCAAGTGCAGTGCGGGCGATCCGGCGGAGCTGGGCCAATGGGGCAAAGCCAAGACCCCAGCCCAGCTGCAGCGCAGTGGCGCCGGCAGCTGCGGCCAGATCCCTCGGCACCCCGCCCCGGCCGCCAGGACCAGCTGGTCAGCCTCCAGCGCAGCACCAGCCGAGCAGTGCAGCCGCCAGCGATCGCCGCAGCGCTCCAGGCCCTGCACCTCGGCCGAGACCTGCTCCACCCCCAGGCGTTCCAGCAGGGCTGGCAGCTGCCGCTCCAGCACTGAGCTGTCGACCTGTGAGAGGGGCACCGGCAGCCTTTGCCGGGGACTCCAGCCCAGATCGCCGTAGCGGCTCTGCAACGCCCGCCAGAGGTCCGCGGCACTCGCCACCTGCCGGGCCAAGGGGGAGGTGCCCAGGGGAAAGCCTGGCAGGACTCCGTAGCTGGCGGTGGTGGCTGTGGGCCCCGGATCGGGGCGATCGATCAGGGTGACGGGCTGATCCAGCTCCCGAAGGGCCAGCGCCAGCAGGCTTCCCGCAAGGCCAGCGCCAACGATCAGCACCCGGGCTCAGATGCGCAGGGTGAAGGAGGTGATCACCTGATGGAACAGGGAATTCACCTTGGGCCAGCGGGCCTCATTGGTGCTGGCCGCAAAGGTGTAGAGCCGGCCGCGATCCACCACCACCGTGGCCAGCTCATGGCGATCGCGATCCGGGAGGTGCACGGCGTACTCCAGGTCGTAGAAGGTGCGCCCGCCGTCTTCGCGCTCGCTGGCCTCCACCAGCTCAGCTTCACGGCCACTGCCCTCGGGTGCGATCACGACGCGGCGCAGTTTTTCGCCAACGGCAACCGCGCTACCCAGGTTGTCGAGGCTGTTGGTCTCATTGACATCGGAGACCACCAGGCTGAGGGTCTCGTCGGCATTGATCAGGTCGTGGAAGACCACCTGAGGGCCATCGCTGACCTGCACCCGCGTCCAGCCGGTGGGATAGAGGAAGGCGTAACGCCCATCAGGGCTCTGGAACGAATTGAGACCTGCGGCGGCCGCACTGCAACTCACCAAGGCCAGGACCAATCCGACAGCCAGCAGGGAACGCAGGCCCTGGGAGATCCAGCGGGAGATCCAGCGGGTGAGCACGGCCATCGGGGAGCGAGTCGGCAGGACCATTCTCCCGTGCAGCTGTCCTTGCTGCGCCGAGCCGGGCGATCCACCTAGATTCCGCCCAGTTGCCAGGACGGTTCTGAGCGGTTTCACCCGGCCCCTGGCACGGCTGATCGATCAGTTCGAACGGCTTCCCGGCATTGGCCCCCGTACGGCCCAGCGCCTGGCGCTGCATCTGTTGAATCAACCCACCGAGCAGATCCAGGCCTTCGCCGATGCCCTGCTCGCCGCCCGCAGCCAAGTGGGGCAATGCCAGCGCTGCTTTCACCTCTCGGCTGATCCCCTCTGCGAGATCTGCCGCAACGAGGAGCGCAGCACTGGCGTCCTCTGCGTCGTGGCCGATTCCCGGGACCTGCTGGCCCTCGAGCGCACCCGGGAGTTCAAGGGCAGCTACCACGTGCTGGGGGGGTTGATCTCCCCGATGGATGGGGTGGGTCCGGAGCTGCTGAAGATCCAACCGCTGGTGGAGCGTGTTGATCGCGATGGCATCAGCGAGGTGATCCTGGCGTTAACCCCCAGCGTCGAAGGCGACACCACCAGCCTCTATCTGGCGCGCCTGCTGAAGCCCTTCACCCAGGTGAGCCGCATCGCCTACGGCCTGCCGGTGGGCAGCGAATTGGAATACGCCGATGAAGTCACCCTGGCGCGGGCCCTGGAGGGGCGCCGCCGGATGGAGTGAGGCCATGAGTCGCTACAGCACCACCCCCCCCAAGGAACGGTTGCCCGCCTGGATTCGCTCGCCGCTCGGCAATGCCAGCGACCTGGAAGCCGTGCAGGCGATCGTTAAGCAGCAGAGGCTGCACACCATCTGCGAGGAAGGTCGCTGCCCCAACCGAGGTGAGTGCTACGCCGCCGGCACCGCAACCTTTCTGCTGGGAGGCCCCATCTGCACCCGCAGCTGCGCGTTTTGCCAGGTCGATAAGGGGTTGGCGCCCACTCCCCTGGACCCGAACGAAGCTGAGCGGGTGGCCGATGCGGTGGAGGCCCTGGGCCTGCGCTACGTGGTGCTCACCTCCGTCGCCCGCGATGACCAAAGTGACCATGGAGCCAGCCTGTTCACGGCGGCCATCGCAGCAATCCGCCAGCGCAACCCTCAGGTGGCAATCGAGGTGTTAACCCCCGACTTCTGGGGTGGCTACCGCAACGAGAGCGAGGCGATCAATGCCCAACGGCAACGGCTAGGTGCCGTCCTGGCCGCCGAACCGGTCTGCTTCAACCACAACCTCGAGACCGTGGAAAGGCTGCAGGGGGAGGTGCGTCGAGGTGCCACCTACCGCCGCTCCCTCGGCCTCCTCGCCGCGGCCCGCGAGCTCGCTCCCCAGATCCCCACCAAGAGCGGTCTGATGCTCGGGCTGGGCGAAAGCGCGGAAGAGGTGGTGCAGGCGATGCGGGATCTGCGGTCAGTGGACTGCCAGCGGCTCACCCTGGGCCAGTACCTGCGTCCCTCCCTGGAGCACATCCCGGTCGATCGCTATTGGACCCCAGCAGAGTTCGAAGAGCTGGCTCAGATTGCCCGCGAGCTGGGCTTCGCTGATGTGCGTTCAGGTCCCCTGGTGCGCAGCAGCTATCACGCCGCTGATGCCGGCAGCCAGATGACCCCGCTCTTTGGCTCTCCCATGGCCTCGCTCGGCACCGATCAGAGCAAGAGCTGAGCATGAGCTGAGCGCAGGGCGCGCAGAGGGCCGCATCAATCCCGATCACCCGCGCAGGCGTTTGCAGACCCTCTCCAGCACGGCCTTGCAATCACCCCGCATCAACAGGCCCGCTCCGCCCCACACCAAACGCAGCGGCAGATCCACAGCCGCCGCTCCCACCTCCCGGGTGGGCTCAAAGCCGAGGCGCTGGAAGTAGCGCACCAAGCGGCGATGCTGCTGTTCCTGATCACGGATGGCCAGCAGCCGGGCCGAGTGGCAGGGACTCGCCTCCAGGGCCCAGGCCATGGTCGCGGCCCAGATCAGATCGCCGACCCCTTGGGTCTCTGCGCCCTGCACGCGCATCGTGTCGAGCTGCAGCCCATCGGGCACCGGCAGCGCCCACCCCTTCAGCTCGCCAAGCAACACAGGCGGCTGCCCGTCCCGCGGCCTGGCCACCACCACCCGCAAGGTCGTGACCAACAGGAACTGGCGCACCTGCAGGCGCAGCAGCAGTCCCCGCGCCGCGGCCCATTGCTCGATCTCCGGGAGACCGGGAATGCTCATGACCAGGTCAAGCCCACCGAGACAACCCTAAATTGATGTACAGAAAGACGTACAGAAACATGGAGGTGGTCAGCTTCTCAGAAGCCCGCAGACGCTTCAAGGCGGTGCTGGATCGCGTCGAGGCTGATGCCGACGTCACCGTGATCACCAGGCGTGATGCCTCAAGTGCGGTCGTGATGTCCCTCGAGGCTTACAACAGCCTGATGGAGACAGTGCATCTGCTGCGCTCCCCTGCCAATGCGGCGCATCTGCAGCACTCCCTCGAGCAGGCGGAAGCTGGCGATCTGCTCACCCATGACCTCATCGACGACGACCTGATTCATGCCGGCCGCTGAGCGGTTGGCCTGGACGCCAGCAGCCTGGGAGGACTACCTCCAGTGGCAGGGCCAAAACCGCAAAATGCTTCGCCGTATCAACCAACTGATCGAGGCCAGCCTGAGGGATCCATTCGCGGGCATCGGCAAGCCTGAACCCTTGCGCGAGAACCTCTCAGGCTGCTGGTCGCGGCGAATCGATGCTGAACATCGTCTGGTTTATCGCGTCATCTCCGGCACGCTCGTGATCCTTGCCTGCCGGTACCACTACCGCGAGTAGGCCTCCTTCAGGAGCACGGCCTGGAGCGGCAAGGGGCCATAGAGATGGGGGAAGAGCTCGCCGCTGCCGGGAGCAGGCTCCAGGCGGACGTCAGCAAGCTGCCTGGGATCGAGGCTGAGCAGAAGCAACTCCCCAGCTGGCAGGTCCCCATAAAACCGTTCGGCGGTGGCAGCCACCTGGTGAGCAGCGCTGAGATGTACGAAACCCACCTGCTCCAGGCTGCGGCCACGGGTGGAGATGCGGTATTCGCCAGCCTGTTTCGCGGCAATCCAGTCGGCGCGTAGGGCCAGGTGATACAGCCAACCAGGGGATCGCCAGGCGCTGCGCTGAGCCCAGGGTGGTTCCATGATCTGGCGGAGCTCAGGGCTGCTGACAAACCGCTCCAGGGCATGCTGCAGGGGCAGTAAGCCGCTCTGGCTCTGGAGCACGCCGGGTTCCGCCAGCTCAAATTGACGCACAAAGGGCAGCAGCGCCCAATCGGCCAGGCTGGGGCGATCCCCCAGCAGCCAACCGCCCCTGGCCAGGCGATCGCTCCAAGCCTGGAGGATGGCGAGAGCGGCGAGGCGATGGGGGGCCGATGTCTCCCCGGGGTAGCGATCGGGGTATTTGAAGCGATCGAGGTGATGCTTGAACGCCCCATCGTTCTGGGCGATCAGGGCGTCCATCTCCTGCAGCGAGGCGTCATCCCAGCCCGCCAGCCAACCGGCGGGATCCGACTGAGCAAGAGCCCAGCGCATGATCGCCAGGCTCTCATCCAGAACGCGTCCGTCGCTGAGCACCAGCACGGGCACCGTTCCTTTGGCGGAGGCCTCCAGCAGCTCGGGCGGTTTGGCCTTAAGCGCAACCTCCCGCAGCTCCAGATCAGAGCCGGGCTCAAGGCCCGCAGCGGCCAGAGCCAGGCGAGCTCGCATCGCATAGGGGCAGCGGCGAAAGCTGTAGAGCTGTCCCTGCAACCGCTGTTGACCTGCCCTAGCCAAGGTGCTGTGCGCCGCGCTGGCGGGCCAGCTGCATCTGCCGTTGGCGCTCCGCAAAGCGCTGACGATCGGCGTCCGTGAAGCGATCGATGCAGTGGGGGCAACTCACCCCTTCGCGGTAGCTCGGCTGCTGGCGATCAGCTGGGGAGACCGGCAGACCGCAGGCGTGGCAGAGGCGATAGCGGCCGGGCTGGAGCTGATGGTTGACGCTCACCCGCTGATCGAAGACGTAGCACTCTCCCTGCCAGCTGCTCTCCTGCTCAGGCACCTCCTCGAGGTAGCGCAGGATGCCCCCTTGAAGGTGATGCACATTCTCAAACCCCTGCTGAAGCAGATAGGCCGTGCTCTTCTCGCAGCGAATGCCACCGGTGCAGAACATGGCGATCGCCTTGGGGCGGCGCTGCTCCACCAGCGGGCGCAAGGTCTGCTCCACCCAGGCCGGAAATTCACGAAAGCTGTCTGTGCGGGGATTGATCGCCCCCTCGAACGTGCCCACGGCCACCTCGTAGGCATTGCGGGTATCAACCACGAGGGTGTCTGGATCAGCGATCAGCTGATCCCATTGCTGGGGCGGGACGTAGGTGCCCACCTGCTCGGCGGGCTTCACCGTGGGGCAGCCCATCGTCACGATTTCCCGCTTGATGCGCACCTTGAGGCGATGAAAGGCCTGCTGCTCATGGCGGCTGAACTTGGCCTCAAGGGCCGAGAGACCGGGCAGGCTTCGGAGCTGGGAGAGCAGCGCCTGAACACCGGCATCAGGCCCGCTGATGGTGCCATTGACCCCTTCTTCGGCCAGCAGGATCGTGCCGCGCACCCCACCCGCCTCTGCCAACGCCCGCAGGCTCTGCTGCAGGTCAGGTAGGTCCCCCATGGCCGTGAAGCCATAGAAGGCAGCCACCAAGACGCTCAAGCCGGCACCTGCTCCTGCCAGGGGTTCACACCGGCCAGGGCCAGCAGCTGCTGATCGGCCTCCACATCGGGGTTGCCCGTGGTCAGCAGGGTGTCGCCATAAAAAATCGAGTCAGCTCCAGCCAGCAGGCAGAGCACCTGCCCTTCCCGGCTCATGGTTTCGCGGCCCGCGCTCAGACGCACCCGGCTATGGGGCATCAGGATCCTGGCCACGGCAATCATCCGCACCAAGTCCAGGGGATCCACCGCAGGTTGCTCCTCGAGCGGAGTCCCCTCCACCGCCACCAGGGCATTGATGGGCACGCTCTCAGGATGGGGCTCCATGGAGGCGAGCACCTGCAACAGCGAAGCCCGGTCCGTCAGGGTTTCACCCATGCCGATGATGCCGCCGCAGCACATGGAAATACCTGCGCGGCGCACCCGCGCCAGGGTCTCCAGACGCTCCTGAAAGGTGCGCGTGGTGATGATCCGGTCGTAGTGCTCGGGGCTGGTATCGAGGTTGTGGTTGTAGGAGGTGAGGCCGGCCTCGGCGAGGCGCTCGGCCTGGCTGTCGGTGAGCATGCCGGCCGTCACGCAGGCCTCCATCCCCAGCTCACGCACACCGCGCACCATCTGAAGCATGGCCTCAAACGGTGCCCCATCACGGATATCCCGCCAGGCCCAACCCATGCAGAAGCGATGGGCTCCGGCATCCTTCGCGGCGCGGGCCCGGGCCAAAACCGGCTCCACCTCCAGCTCCGGTCTGCCCGTGACATCACTGGTGTTGTGCATGGACTGGGGGCAATAGGCACAGTCCTCCTCGCAGCCTCCGGTCTTCACGCTGAGCAGCGAGGCCAACTGCACCCGGTAGCCAGGATTCGCCTCGCGATGCACCGCCTGGGCGCGCCAGAGCAGATCCATCAATGGGAGCTCCAGCAGCTCCTGAATCTCAGCGGTGCTCCAGTCGTGGCGCACGGTGATGGCGGGGGCGGTCAAGGCGGTCAAGAAGAGGAGGAGATGGGGTCCACGCCCCCAAAGCGGCGATTCCGGCTCTGGAAATCCATCAAGGCAGTGATCAAAGCCGCCTCATCGAAATCAGGCCACAGCACATCCGTGATGTGCAGCTCGGCGTAGGCCAGCTGCCAGAGCAAGAAATTGCTGATGCGCTGCTCTCCACTGGTGCGGATCAGCAGATCAGGATCCGCCTGGCCAGCCGTGAACAGCTCGGAGGCAAAGGTCTGCTCATCAATGGCGGCAGGATCGAGCTCCCCGCGCTGAACCTGCTCAGCGAGCGACCGGGCCGCACGCACCAATTCCCGGCGGCCGCCGTAGTTGGTGCAGACATTGAAGCGAATGCCCGTGTTAGTGGCGGTGCGCTCCGTCGCGTCCTGAATCAGCTGCTGCAACCCCTCAGGCAGTTGCTCAAGATCCCCCAGAAAACGGATGCGGACCTGCTCACGCTCCAGGGCCTGGAGCTCCTTGGCCAGTACCCGCTCAAACAGGGTCATCAGAAAACTGACCTCTTCTCCGGGTCGGTTCCAGTTCTCCGTGGAGAAGGCGTAGGCCGTCAGGGCGCCAATACCCCAGTCACTGCAAAGCCTCAGGGTGCGTTTCAGCGCCTCCACCCCTTCGCGGTGGCCCATCACCCGCGGCAGCTTGCGTTGCCCGGCCCAACGGCCATTGCCGTCCATGATCACGGCCACATGGGAGGGCAACCGAGCAGGATCAAGCCCGGACGGCAGGGCACAGCGCGAGGGCCGGTTCCCCTGGACAGAGAGTGCAGTCGCCAGGGAACGACTCATGAATGCGGATCGGCCGAATCCACGGCCACGCTACGTCCTGCCCCTTTGGAGCCTGCTTTGGGACTCTGGGAAAGGGCTTCGCCGAGCAGTTCCTGCAGACGGCTGCTGGTGATCGGCCGCTCAAGCCTGCCCTGACTGGCCAGCGAGAGGGTGCCCGTTTCTTCCGAGACGACGATGCAGATGCAGCGATCGAAGCGCTCGGTGATCCCTAGGGCCGCCAGGTGGCGCGTGCCATAGCGATTCAGGCCCTGACGCGAGAGGGGCAAGATCACTCCAGCCGACAAAATCCGGTTCCCCTTCACCAAAACAGCACCGTCGTGGAGTGGGGTATCAACCGAGAAGAGATTCAGCAGCAGGTCCACCGACAACTGGGCATCGACCGCAATGCCGGGATTGAGAAAGTCCTCAGGCCTGAGGTCACTGCCGAGATCCACCACGATCAAGCCACCCCGCCTGATCTGGGACAGGCGCCCAGCGGCTTCACTGAGAACACCGACGGAGCTACTGGCCAACTTGTCGGCGCGGTGACTGCCGAACAGAACATCCAGGCGGCCGGTGCCAAGCAGCTCCATCAGACGGCGCAGCTCCCCCTGCCAGAGGATGGCCAAAGCCAGGCTGCAGGCCATGACCAGCGCATCCACCAGCTTGCTGGTGAGCGGCAGGTTGGCGTAGCGCTGCACGACCCAGGCCAGAGCCACCAAGGTGAGGTAACCCCGCAGCAACCAGAGCGTGCGGGGTTCATTGACCCGAGCCAAGAGCACCAGGCCAAGAGCCGTCGCGAGCAGGAGGTCCAGCACAAAACCCAGCTGGATGGCTCCGAACACCGCGAGCACGACTCTCGAATTGCTGGAGTTCAGACTACCGGCCGAAGGCGCTCGGGCAGCACGTCGTAGCGCAGCAGTTCCTCTGGCAACTCCCTGCGCTGCACCAGCTCAGCGGCGCCATCAAGAACCATCACCGCCGCTGGACGCGGGATGCGGTTGTAATTCGATGACATCGATGCGTTATACGCACCGGTCGCAAAGACGGCCAAAACATCACCACTGCTGGCCGGCGGCAGAGCGAGGTCCTTCAGCAGGACATCACCCGATTCACAGTGCTTGCCCGCCAGCGTGACCGTGTCGGTCGCCTCAGCCTCAGGGCGATCAGCCAGAACAGCCGTGTAGAGCGACTGATAGGTGATGGGACGAGGGTTATCGCTCATCCCCCCATCGACGGAGAGATAGGTGCGAATTCCCGGGATCTCTTTGCGGCTGCCGACGCGGTAGAGGGTCACGCCGGCCGTGGCCACCAAGGAACGGCCCGGTTCACACAGCAGGCGGGGCAGATCGAGGCCACGCTCCTGACAAGCCAGGGCCACCGCCTCAGCCACGGTGCGCACCCAGGCGTCAATGGACGGCGGATCATCCGATTCCACGTAGCGGATGCCGAGGCCACCCCCCACGTTCAGATCACTGACCGGGTGACCGATCTGGCGGGCCAGCTTGAGGGCATCGGCCATGACCCCAGCCAAATCGCGGTGGGGCTGGAGCTCAAAAATCTGGGAACCGATGTGGGCATGCAAGCCCGTGACCTGGGCCCAGCTGCAACCCTTGAGGTGCTGAAGCACCGGCTCCAGTTGATCCGGATCGAACCCGAACTTGCTGTCCAGATGGCCGGTGCGGATGTACTCGTGGGTGTGACACTCGATGCCGGGCGTAAAGCGGAGCATCAGCCGCACGGGAACCGCCAGCGAGAGGCTTTCGAGCTGCTCGAGGTCAAACCAGTTGTCGGCCACCACGGTGACGCCCAGCTCAGCGGCCAACTGGAGCTCTTCGAGGCTCTTGTTGTTGCCGTGGAAGACGATGCGCTCCGGAGGCATGCCGCCCTGGATCGCCGTCAGCAGTTCGCCGGCGGAGACCGCATCAAGGCCCAAACCTTCAGAAGCGACCACCGCGGTGATCGCCAGGCTGCTGTTGGCTTTTGAGGCGTAGAGGGCCAGGGCCGAACCGGGGTAGTGGGACGCCAGGGCCTTGCGGTAGGCCTGGGCGGTTCCACGAAGGGTGGCCTCATCCAGGACATACAGCGGTGTGCCGTAGCGGCGAGCCAGATCGCTCAAGGCACAACCGCCCACCGCGAGGCCTCCATCGGGCCCGACGGAGGTCGTGACTGGCGTCAGATTTCGATTGGGACTGGAGGTATCACGGTCTCTCTCGTAGGGGCGTGCACTCACCGCGAGATCCGTAGCTGCAATGGAACTGGTCATTGGGTGATCCTAAAGAGGTCGCCCGATCGGGTCTGTGCCCACGCAACCATTGCCTGACCAGCCTGAGGAGCGACTGATTCAGCTGACGGGCGCATGGCTTGAGGCCTGTGTGGCCCTCGATCAACGGGCCCTCGCGGGACTGTGGACCAATGAGCAGTGGCACAACGAACTCAACGATCCGCGCAGGCCGGTCGTCGGGCTGGTTCAGGGCGAGGACCTGCGGGCCGTCGCATGCGGCTGGCTGGTGGTGGATGAACTGCACATCACCGCGGTGGCCGTCGACCCAGACCACCGCCGCAAAGGCCTGGGGAAGCGAGCGCTAGAGGGCTTGCTTGAGGAGGCACGGTCCCAGGGAGCGGCCCATGCCACCTTGGAGGTAGCCCAGGGGAACCAAGCCGCCAGAAGGCTTTACGAGGGATGCGGCTTTGCGACTGCCGGCATCCGTCGCGCTTACTACCGCAACGGCGACGATGCCCTGATCCAATGGATGAGGCTTCACAATCGCGAGGAAGTGCGGATTGCCGCCCATTCCTGATAGCGAGAACCGCCAACTTTCGGCTGCTCTGTTGTGAATTTTTCACAGCCGAATCCGTTGCAGCGCAGCGGATCTGATGGATCCGAAGCCCGTGCCACACACCCCCGTCCAACCCTGATAAGTTGGGTGTACACGCATCAGGCCCCGCCCCATGTTTGAGCGGTTTACCGAGAAGGCCATCAAGGTGATCATGCTGGCCCAGGAGGAGGCCCGCCGCCTTGGCCACAACTTCGTGGGAACCGAGCAGATCCTGCTGGGACTGATCGGTGAAGGGACCGGCGTGGCCGCCAAGGTCCTCAAGTCCATGGGCGTGAACCTGAAGGACGCCCGCGTTGAGGTTGAAAAAATCATCGGCCGGGGATCCGGCTTTGTGGCGGTTGAAATCCCCTTCACCCCCAGGGCGAAGCGGGTCCTGGAGCTGTCCCTGGAGGAAGCCAGGCAGCTGGGTCACAACTACATCGGTACTGAGCATCTGCTGCTGGGCCTGATCCGCGAAGGCGAGGGCGTGGCAGCTCGCGTGCTGGAGAACCTGGGCGTGGACCTGGCCAAAGTGCGCACGCAGGTCATCCGCATGCTGGGCGAGACCGCCGAGGTCGCCAGCGGCGGTGGTGGCGGCAAAGGTTCCACCAAAACCCCAACCCTGGACGAGTTCGGCAGCAACCTGACCCAGCAGGCAGCCGATGGAAAACTCGACCCTGTGGTGGGCCGCCAGCACGAGATCGAGCGCGTCATCCAGATCCTGGGTCGCCGCACCAAGAACAATCCCGTTCTGATCGGCGAGCCCGGCGTGGGCAAAACGGCCATTGCCGAAGGCCTGGCTCAGCGCATCAACTCGGGTGATGTGCCCGACATCCTCGAAGACAAGCGAGTCCTCACCCTGGACATCGGCCTGCTGGTGGCTGGCACGAAGTACCGAGGCGAATTTGAGGAGCGCCTCAAAAAGATCATGGAGGAGATCCGGGGTGCCGGAAACGTGATCCTTGTGATCGACGAGGTCCACACCCTGATCGG
>JBMSIW010000027.1:0-19069 GCA_049418265.1 Vulcanococcus sp. | reverse complement strand
TGCGGCCGCCATTGATGCCCTTGCCCACGTAGTCGTTGGCTTCGCCCACCAGGCGGACGTTCATGCCCTGGACGTTGAAGGCGCCAAAGCTCTGCCCCGCAGCACCCTCATAGGTGAGATCAAGTTGTCCCTGGAAGCCCGTATTGCCGTGGCGGGCAGCGATTTCACCACCCAAGCGGGCACAGACACTGCGATCGGTGTTGATGATGGCCAGGGTGCGGGACAGGCGGCCGTGGCCCTCAATCGCCGCCATCACCTCGGCATCAGCCAAGAGCTGATCTTCCAGGATGGCTCCATTGCCATGGGCCTCGCTGGCATGGCGCAACCAGCTGCGATCGGCCGCCTGAGGAATGGGGTCCAGCAGGCAGGACAGATCAAGGGCCTTGGTTTTGGCTAGCTGCACGGCGCGAGGCTGCAGCAGTTCGGTACGACCGATCAGGTCATCAAGACGAGCCACACCGAGAACGCTCAAGAGCTGGCGCACTTCCTCAGCCACGAAGAGGAAGAAGTTGACAACGTGCTCCGGGAGGCCGGTGAAGCGCTTGCGCAGGGCCTCCTTCTGGGTGGCGACGCCCACCGGGCAGTTATTGGTATGGCAGACGCGGGCCATGATGCAGCCCTCGGCGATCATCGCGATCGAGCCGAAGCCGTACTCCTCGGCACCAAGCAGGGCGGCAATGATCACATCCCAGCCGGTCTTGAGGCCGCCATCGGCACGCAGCAGGACGCGATCGCGCAGGCCGTTCTCCAGCAGGGCCCGATGCACCTCGGTGAGACCCAGTTCCCAGGGGCCGCCCGCGTGCTTAATGGAGCTCAAGGGTGAGGCACCGGTACCACCGTCGTGGCCGGAGATCTGAATCACATCGGCATTGGCCTTGGCCACACCGGCGGCAATGGTGCCGATACCGATCTCGGCCACCAACTTCACGCTGACCTTCGCGGCAGGGTGCACCTGATGCAGGTCATGGATCAGCTGAGCCAGATCCTCAATGGAATAAATGTCGTGGTGCGGCGGCGGAGAAATCAGGGCCACACCGGCCTTGCTGTTGCGAAGCCAGGCGATGTAGGGATCCACCTTCGGACCAGGCAGCTGCCCGCCTTCACCAGGCTTGGCCCCTTGAGCCACCTTGATCTCCAGCTGCTTGCCACTGCGCAGGTACTCCGGCGTCACACCGAAGCGACCTGAGGCGATCTGCTTGATGGCGGAGCACGCCGTATCGCCGTTGCGCAGCCCCTTGATGGTGGGGAGGGTGGCAGAGCGCCCCTCGCCGTCCACATCGCTCAGCACCTTGAAGCGAGCCGGATCTTCACCACCTTCTCCGCTGTTGCTCTTACCGCCAATGCGGTTCATGGCCACAGCCAGCACCTCGTGGGCTTCGCGCGAGAGAGCGCCGAGGCTCATGCCGCCGGTGCAGAAGCGCTCGCAGATGCTCTCAATGCTCTCCACCTGATCGAGGGGGAGAGGGGTGACCGCGGGCTTGAGCGCCAGCAGATCCCGCAGGGCCGTCACCGGACGGTTCTCCAGCAGGGTCTGGTAGGTCGAGAAGTGGTCATAGCCGGGCCCTGCCTCGACAGCGGCGTGGAGAGCCTTGGCCATCTCGGGGCTATTGAGGTGGTACTCGCCGCCGGTGCGGTACTGCACAAAGCCCATGAACTCGAGCTTGGTGCGGTTGAGCTCGGGGAAAGCCTTGGCGTGGAAGCTGAGGGTTTCGCTGGCCAGTTCGCTGAGGCTCAGGCCCGCCACGCGGCTGGTGGTGCCCTTGAACGCCAGTTCGATCAGGTCGGCGCCGATGCCGATCGCCTCGAAGATCTGCGCGCCGTGGTAGCTGGCGAGCAGCGAGATACCGATCTTGGAGAGGATCTTGCGCAGGCCATCCTCGAGGGCCTTGCGCACATTGGCCTGCACCAGATCCGCCGTGAGGGCGGGCAGCTTGCCGCGCTCGATGTTGGTCTGGACCTTCGGCTGCGCCAGCCAATGGCGCGCTGTCTCCCAGGTGAGCCAGGGGCAGACCGCACTGGCGCCAAAGCCGATCAGGCAGGCCAGATGGTGCGTGCTCCAGCACTGGGCGGTGTCTGCCACCAAGGAGGTCTGAAGACGCAGCCCCAGGTTGAGCAGGTGATGGTGGACCGCACCCACGGCCAGCAGCGGGGGGATGTAGGTGCTGGTTGCGGTGATACCGCGATCGCTCAAGATCAGGATCTGACTCCCGGCACGCACGGCCGCCTCGGCCTCAGCCTTGAGACGCTCCACGGCAGTCGCCAGGCCAGCGGGGCCCTCCGTGATCGACATCAAGGTGGAGAGGGTGCTGGAGGCAATGCCCTGCTGAGACACCGCCGCCAGTTCGGCCTCATTGAGGATGGGGCTGCTCAGATGCAAAGCAGCTGCCGAGGATGCTTGGGGGCGCAGCGGTGAGCCGCGCTTGCCCAGGTGCATCTCCAGACTCATCACCAGCTTTTCGCGCAGCGGGTCGATCGGCGGGTTGGTGACCTGGGCAAAACGCTGCTTGAAGTAGTCGTACAGCAGGTGAGGCTTGTCCGAGAGCACCGCCAGGGGAATGTCATCCCCCATGCAGTAGGTCGGCTCCTTGCCTGCCCCGGCCATGTCTTCGATGACCAGGTCGAAGTCTTCAGCGGTAAACCCAAAGGCGGTCTGCAGTTGCAGCAGCTCCAGATCCCCGATGTTCCGCTCCTGATCCCAGGGCTGAGCGGCAAGGCTGCGGCGGTTCTCGCTGAGCCACTGGCCATAGGGGTGCCGGGTGGCCACCTCCTGCTTGACCTCCCAGTTGCGCAGCAGACGACCGTTCTCAAGGTCCACCGCCAGCATCTGACCGGGGCCCAGACGTCCTTTCTCGACGATGCGGCTCTCCTCGAGCTCGACCACGCCGGTCTCCGAACCCATCACCACGAAGCCGTCGTTGGTGATGCAGTAGCGAGCGGGACGCAGGCCATTGCGATCGAGGGTGGCCCCAACGCTGCGACCATCGGCGAACACCAGCAGAGCGGGTCCATCCCAGGGCTCCTGGGTGCAGGCCGAATACTCATAAAAGGCCTGGATCTCGGGCTTGTCCGCGAGCTCCGGCTGATCGCGGAAGGCCTCGGGCACCAGCGTCAGCAGACTCTCGGTGATGGGCCGGCCGCTGCGGACCAACAACTCCAAGGTGGCATCGAGGTTCGCTGAATCGCTGAAGGCCGCGTTGACAACAGGCTTCAGATCAGGCGCCGCATCACCCCAGACCTCATCCAGGGCGGCTTCAGAGGCGCGAGCCCAGTTCAGGTTCCCGAGCAGGGTGTTGATTTCGCCGTTATGGCCGAGCAAGCGCATCGGCTGAGCGAGCGGCCAGCGGGGCAGGGTGTTGGTGCTGAAGCGGCGGTGGTACACCGCAAAACTCACCGCGAAGCGCTCATCGAGGAGGTCTCCATAGAAAGGAGCCAGCACCTCAGAGCGCACCATGCCCTTGTAGACAACGGTGCGGCTGCTCAGGGACGCGAAATAAAGGTCGCTGGGGGCAGAACCCCAGACGGCCCGAGCCCGATCACCACAGCGGCGGCGCAGGCGGAACAGCAGGGCCTCCAGGGCATCGCCATCGCAATCAGCGCCCAAGAGCCACTGCTCAATCACAGGGGCCGTACTGCGGGCCAAAGGGCCCAGCACGGAAGAATCCACAGGCACAACGCGCCAACCAAGGCTGCGCAGGCCCAGGGCCTCGGCCTCTTCTGCGCAAAACGTCTTGGCCTGATCTCGCTTGGCGGGATCGGCCGGCATGAAGACCATGCCGAGACCGCGGCGGCCGCCCGCATTGGCAGCTGCCTCAGGCCAGACCGCCTCCAGGTAGCTCCAGGGAATCCCGCAAAGGACGCCGGCACCGTCGCCGGAATCCCCATCACCGCCGCAGCCACCGCGGTGCTCCATGCAATCGAGGCCGCGCAGGGCCTGCTTCAGGACCCAGTGACTGGCTTCTCCCTGCAAATTGGCCAGAAAGCCAACGCCACATGCGTCCTTCTCACCAGCCACTGCGGCGGGAGCGGGAGAGTCGCAATGGGGCCAAACAGGACGAGAAGACAGCGGCATAGCCCAGCGACGACAGGTCTATCGGTAGAGACGAAACAGCAAGGACGGCGACCTGATCACACAGGTCCCGCTGACCGAGTCCAGCCGGGGTCTTGAGACACCCGATCGATCGGTCGCGCTGCGAACTTCTCACTCTAAAAGTTGGAGCCGCGGCTCCACGGCCACCGCGCTGTTCAGTTCCAGAGGAGCTCGCTAGTTTTTGCTGACTTGATTGCGCTGGTCCATGGCTCTCCTGCCAGCGCTGGCAGCCCTGCATCCGGGCCTGCCGCTGCTCCCGCCGCCCCCCTTGCCCACAGAGCAGCGCACCTCACCGCGCTGGTCCTCTGGAAAAGCCTCCAGGGGCTCAGTCCTGCTGCTCAACGGCAAGCGCCAACAGGCCCGCTGGCTGATCGAGGGCCATGAACTCTGGCTGCCTCTCGAGGTCCTGGAAGGCCAACTCGGGGTCAGCCGCAGCGACGGGGCCAACAGCAGCATCCAGCTGGAGTGGTTCGGGGTTGAGTTGAGCGTCCCTGCTGCCCGGCAGCGCAGCCTCGATGACGAGGTCGCCGTTCCCGTCAGCGAGCTCCTCGAGCGCGTCGGGGTCCAGGTGCGTCCCTTTGGCAAGTCAGAGCTGTCACTGGATCTGCCGGCTCGTCAGCTGCAGGCCATTCGCTCCAGAGACAGCGGCATCAGCGGGCGCCGAATCGTTCTGGACTTGAGCGCACCCGCCATGGTCCGAAGCGGTGATGGCCGACTGACCATCGCCGCCGAGAGCAACGCGCAGCAGCGGGACCAGCTGCAGGCGCTGGGGCTTGCCCCTAACCAGGAGCCTGGCTGGCTCACCCTTGCGGTGGCGACCAGTGAACGACTCACCCTGCAGGGCCCCTGGCGGCTGGTGCTGGATCTCCCGGCGGGAAGCAGCTCGCTCGAGCAGGGGCCAGAGCGAGTCCCTCAACCCCGCGACAACCGCCTGGCCCTGCTGCAACGCCAGGGCTTGGCCATCGATCGCAAGCTGGCAAGCATTGGTGGCCGCCAGGTGTTGATCAACAGCGTGCGGCTGGATCCACGCCGGACGCCGCTGGATCTGCGTCCCCTCAACAACCCGCGGGGCATGAAGGGCCTGAGCAGCCTGAGCCAACTAGCCCGCAGTGAGGCCGCCTTGATCGCCGTGAACGGCGGTTACTTCAACCGGGTCAACCGGCTGCCCCTGGGTGCCCTCAAGGACAACGGCCAGTGGCTGTCGGGCCCCATCCTCAACCGAGGGGCCGTGGGCTGGGGACAAGCCGAGCTGCCGCAATTCGGCCGCTTGCAGCTGACGGAAAGCGTGGTGGACGAGCAGCGTCAGAGCTGGCCCATCGCCAGCCTGAACAGCGGCTACGTCCAGAAGGGACTGGCTCGCTACACGAGTGCCTGGGGCAGCAGCTATCAGGCCATCACAGGCCAGGAAGCTGCTGTCCTGCTGCGCCATGGTGTCGTGATGGAGCGCTTTGAGGCCCTGGGTGCTGGCAGCAGCGTGCCCCTCAGACCCGGCGAGGAACTGCTGGTGGCCAGAGGAGGCGCTCCCCTGCCCGGGCGGAGCGGCGAGCGCTTGCAGCTGCTGAGCCGCAGCAATGATCCGGTGGGGGACAAACCCTTCGTTCTCGGTGGCGGGCCCCTCCTGCTGCAGCGGGGCCTGGTCACTCTCAATGGCCGTGCCGAGGGATTCAGCAGTGGTTTTCTCAACCAGGGCGCCCCTCGCACCGTGATCGCCAGCGATGGGGAGAACCTTTGGCTCCTGACCCTGCAGGGAGTCAACAACGCTGGGCCAACCTTGATGGAGACAGCGCTTCTCCTCAAGCAGGAGGGACTCAAAGAGGCCCTGAACCTCGATGGCGGCAGCTCGACCGGACTGGTGCTGGCTGATGTGCACACCGTCAAAGGTCGCGGCGTCGCCGCTGCGGTCCACAACGGCCTGGGACTGGTTCCCCGGGGCGTGACAGCTCCCGCGGGCACGGAGATGACGGCCAGCACCCCCTGACAGACTGGGGCTGCTTCAGCTCCCCTGCTATGCCGAGAGGCCAAGGCCTAACGATGACCGCGGCCGCCGCTGCGGAACTGGGTCGCCAGGCCGCCGTGGCTGGCACCCCGGGGATGATGCACCTTGACCTGGTGGACGGCAGCTGTGAGCGCTGGGTGATCCGCATCAGGCCTGGTCGACTGGCCGGACAACCGGTGGCGCGCGCCGACGGGATCACGGTCTTTGCCCCAGCCGAGCAGGGCGAGCGCCTGAGTTCCCTGGAGTTGGACTACCGCGGCGACCTCAGTGGCGGCGGCTTTCTGGTGAGAACCGGCCGCGAGCTCAGGGTTTGCGCCTGTGGAGCATCGTTTGGCCCTGCGGACGAGCCGCCTCCGACTGGGGGGACCTCGACGAAGTAACGTGGCGGATTGTCGAAACGGTCGGCTCTCCGACCAACCTTCCGGCCCCTCGAAAACTCCCGGCCCTCGATGCCCACGATTCAGCAGCTGATCCGCAGTGAGCGGCAGCGCCTTACCCGCAAGACCAAGTCGCCTGCCCTGCGCGCCTGCCCTGAGCGCCGTGGTGTGTGCACCCGCGTGTACACCTCAACCCCCAAGAAGCCCAACTCGGCTCTGCGGAAGGTGGCTCGTGTGCGCTTGACCTCCGGCTTTGAGGTGACCGCCTATATCCCCGGCATTGGCCACAACCTCCAGGAACACTCCGTGGTGATGATCCGCGGCGGCCGTGTGAAGGACCTTCCCGGCGTCCGCTACCACATCATTCGCGGCACCCTGGACACCGCTGGCGTGAAGGATCGTCGCCAGTCCCGCTCCAAGTACGGCGCCAAGACGCCCAAGGGCTGATCTCCCCGTCGCTCGTTTCTGACTCCCTTCCTTTAGGTCTATGTCTCGCCGCAACGCCGCTGAAAAGCGCCCGATTCTTCCCGACCCTCAGTTCAACAGCCGCCTGGCGACCATGATGGTTGCAAGGCTGATGAAGCACGGCAAGAAGTCCACTGCCCAGCGGATTCTTTCGGATGCCTTCTCGCTGATCAACGAGCGCACCGGTAGCGATGCCCTGGAGCTGTTCGAGACTGCGGTCAAGAATGCGACTCCCTTGGTGGAAGTGCGCGCTCGCCGGGTTGGCGGCGCGACCTACCAGGTGCCCATGGAAGTGCGTCAGGAACGCGGCACCGCCATGGCCCTGCGCTGGCTGGTGAACTTCTCCCGCGCCCGCAACGGCCGCAGCATGGCTCAGAAGCTGGCCGGCGAACTGATGGATGCCGCGAACGAAGCCGGCAGCGCTGTCCGCAAGCGCGAAGAGACCCACAAGATGGCCGAGGCCAACAAGGCCTTCGCTCACTACCGCTACTGAGCCTCACTGGCAGGGCCTTTTCTGGCCCTGCTCTTTCAACGGGTCGGTGGAGACCGACTTGTAGAGTGACGCCCGCTTTTTTGTCGATTCCACCCTCCGGAGACCTGCCCCGTGGCTCGCGCCTATCCCCTAGAACGCGTACGAAATATTGGTATCGCGGCACACATTGATGCCGGTAAAACCACCACCACCGAACGGATCCTGTTCTATTCGGGTGTGGTCCACAAGATCGGCGAGGTGCACGACGGCGCCGCCGTGACCGACTGGATGGCCCAGGAGCGCGAGCGCGGCATCACCATCACCGCAGCTGCTATCTCCACCAGCTGGCGCGATCACCGGATCAACATCATTGATACGCCCGGCCACGTGGACTTCACCATTGAGGTGGAGCGCTCCATGCGTGTGCTCGATGGTGTGATCGCGGTGTTCTGCGCCGTGGGTGGCGTGCAGCCCCAGTCGGAAACCGTCTGGCGCCAAGCGGATCGCTACAGCGTTCCCCGCATGGTGTTCGTCAACAAGATGGACCGCACCGGCGCCGACTTCCTGAAGGTGCACGGTCAGATCAAAGATCGCCTCAAGGCCAAGGCCGCTCCCATCCAGCTGCCGATCGGCGCCGAAGGCGAACTCAGCGGCATCGTCGACCTGGTCAAGAACCGCGCATTCATCTACAAGGATGAGCTCGGCAAGGACATCGAAGAGACCGATATCCCGGCCTCCATGGCTGATGAGGCCGCTGAATGGCGCGCCTATCTGATGGAAGCCGTCGCTGAAACCGACGAAGCCCTGATCGAGAAGTTCCTCGAAGAAGGTGAACTCAGCGAAGAGGAGCTGCGCAAAGGCATCCGCGAGGGCGTGCTGAAGCATGGCCTGGTGCCCATGCTCTGCGGTTCCGCCTTCAAGAACAAAGGCGTTCAGCTGCTGCTGGATGCCGTGGTCGACTACCTCCCCGCCCCCGTGGATGTGCCCCCGATTCAGGGCGTGCTCCCCAACGGTGAAGAGGCTGTCCGTCCTGCCGAAGACAGCGCCCCCTTCAGTGCTCTGGCCTTCAAGGTCATGGCCGATCCCTTCGGCAAGCTGACCTTCGTCCGGATCTACTCCGGTGTGCTGCAGAAGGGCAGCTATGTGCTCAACTCCACCAAGGACAAGAAAGAGCGCATCTCCCGCCTGATCGTGCTGAAGGCCGACGACCGTGAGGAAGTCGATGAACTGCGCGCCGGTGACCTGGGCGCCGTCCTCGGTCTGAAGGACACCACCACTGGCGACACCCTGTGCGTGGACTCCGACCCCATCGTTCTGGAATCGCTCTACATCCCCGAGCCTGTGATCTCGGTGGCTGTGGAGCCCAAGACCAAGGGCGATATGGAGAAGCTCTCCAAGGCTCTGCAATCCCTCTCCGAGGAAGATCCCACTTTCCGGGTTCGCACGGATCCGGAAACCAACCAGACCGTGATCGCCGGCATGGGCGAACTCCACCTGGAAATCCTTGTGGACCGCATGCTGCGCGAATTCAAGGTGGAGGCCAACATCGGTGCTCCTCAGGTGTCCTATCGCGAAACCATTCGCGCCAGCGCCAAGGGTGAGGGCAAGTTCGCCCGTCAGACCGGTGGTAAGGGCCAGTACGGCCACGTGGTGATCGAAATGGAGCCCGGCGAGCCGGGTTCAGGCTTCGAATTCGTCAACAAGATTGTTGGCGGTGTCGTGCCCAAGGAGTACATCGGCCCGGCGGAAGCCGGCATGAAGGAGACCTGTCAGTCCGGCGTGATTGCAGGCTTCCCGATGATCGATGTGAAGGTCACCATGATCGACGGGTCCTACCATGATGTGGACTCGTCGGAGATGGCGTTCAAGATCGCCGGCTCCATGGCCTTCAAGGACGGCGTCAAGAAGTGCAGCCCTGTACTGCTTGAGCCGATGATGAAGGTTGAGGTGGAGGTTCCTGAGGATTTCCTCGGGTCCGTCATCGGCGATCTCTCCTCCCGTCGCGGCCAGGTTGAAGGACAGTCCATCGAAGATGGCCAGTCCAAGGTCCAGGCCAAGGTGCCTCTGGCCGAGATGTTCGGCTACGCCACCCAGCTCCGATCCATGACCCAGGGTCGGGGTATCTTCTCGATGGAATTCAGCCATTACGAGGAAGTTCCTCGCAACGTGGCAGAAGCCATCATCTCCAAGAATCAGGGCAATTCCTGATCTTTCCCATACCCATTTACCCCCCGATTCTTTTTCATCATGGCTCGCGAGAAGTTCGAAAGGAATAAGCCCCACGTCAACATCGGCACCATCGGCCACGTTGACCACGGCAAGACCACCCTCACTGCCGCCATCACCAACGTGCTGGCCAAGAAGGGTCAGGCCAAAGCCCAGGCTTATGACCAGATCGACGGTGCTCCCGAAGAGCGTGAGCGCGGTATCACCATCAACACCGCTCACGTTGAGTACGAGACCGACGGTCGTCACTACGCCCACGTGGACTGCCCCGGCCACGCGGACTACGTGAAGAACATGATCACCGGTGCCGCTCAGATGGACGGCGCCATCCTCGTGGTGGCCGCCACCGACGGCCCCATGGCCCAGACCAAGGAGCACATCCTGCTGGCCAAGCAGGTGGGCGTGCCCGCTCTGGTGGTGGCACTGAACAAGTGCGACATGGTGGACGACGAGGAGATCCTCGAGCTGGTGGAACTGGAAGTGCGCGAGCTGCTGAGCAGCTACGACTTCCCCGGCGACGACATCCCCGTGGTGAAGGTGTCCGGCCTGAAGGCCCTCGAAGGCGACGCCGAGTGGGAAGGCAAGATCACCGAACTGATGGCTGCCGTTGACAGCGGCATCCCCGAGCCCGAGCGCGAAGTCGACAAGCCCTTCCTGATGGCTGTTGAGGACGTGTTCTCGATCACCGGTCGTGGCACCGTCGCCACCGGCCGTATCGAGCGCGGAAAGGTGAAGGTCGGCGAGACCGTCCAGATCGTGGGTATCAAGGACACCCGCGAAACCACCGTCACCGGTGTGGAAATGTTCCGCAAGCTGCTCGACGAGGGCATGGCTGGCGACAACGTCGGTCTGCTGCTCCGCGGCGTGCAGAAGGAAGACATCGAGCGCGGCATGGTGCTCGTGAAGCCCGGTTCCATCACCCCTCACACCAAGTTCGAGGGTGAGGTGTACGTGCTGAAGAAGGAAGAAGGCGGCCGTCACACCCCCTTCTTTGCTGGCTACCGCCCGCAGTTCTACATCCGTACGACCGACGTGACCGGTCAAATCACCGCCTTCACGGCCGACGACGGCACCAACGTGGAAATGGTGATGCCCGGTGACCGCATCAAGATGACCGGCGAGCTGATCTGCCCCGTGGCCATCGAGCAGGGCATGCGCTTCGCTATCCGCGAAGGCGGCCGCACCATCGGTGCTGGCGTGGTCTCCAAGATCATCGAGTGATCCTGATCAGGATCCAACCGTGATCTAGGGTTTTGGGGTGAAGGTTCGCCTTCACCCCTTCCCTCGCACCTCGACAATCCAGCTGCTTGTGGACTGATCCGGTTCTCCCGGCAGCCCAGCACTGCATCCCAAGGCACACAACCCGTCAGTCGCTCGCTGACTCCAAAGCGCTGCCTTTGGATCAAGCTCCCTGACCAGCTGCCTGAACCGACGAACGCTTTTCGAAGTCAGACACCCATGTCCACCGCTATCGCTCAGCAGAAGATCCGCATCCGCCTGAAGGCGTTTGACCGCCGCATGCTGGATCTCTCCTGCGAAAAAATCATCGAAACGGCCGATCACACCGCTGCAACTGCGATCGGCCCGATCCCCCTGCCCACCAAGCGCAAGATCTACTGCGTGCTGCGCTCGCCCCACGTGGACAAGGACTCCCGCGAGCACTTCGAGACCCGCACCCACCGTCGGATCATCGATATCTACAGCCCCTCGGCCAAGACCATTGATGCTCTGATGAAGTTGGACCTGCCCAGCGGCGTGGACATCGAAGTCAAGCTCTGATCAGCAAGCTCAACGCAGCTGGATTTGTCTTTGAACCCGCCCAAAGGGCGGGTTTTTTCATGGGTCGCTTCGACCACGCAGGCTCCAGCCTCTGCCTAGGATTCGCCCTCCAAGAACGCCGTCGTGCTCCTCGGCGCGCTGCCACCAGACCCCGCCCCAGGACCGCAACGACGTGACTCAATTGGCCGTGCGCGAGCTGCCGCTGTTCCCACTGCCCGATGTGGTGCTCTTCCCGCAGGAAGTCCTGCCGCTCCACATCTTTGAGCCGCGCTACCGCATGATGTTGCGCACCGTGCTGGAGACCGATCGGCGCTTCGGCGTCGTCCGCTGGGATCCCCAATCCGGCAGCATGGCCAGCGTGGGCTGTTGCGCGGAGATCCTTCAGTGCCAGACCCAGAAGGACGACCGCAGCTACATCGTGACGATGGGGCAACAGCGCTTTCGGCTGCTGGAAGTGGTGCGTGAAGCACCCTTCAAGGTGGGCCTCGTGAGCTGGATCGAGGATGAGCAACCCAGTGATCACGATCAGCTCAGCCAGCTCTCCAGTGAGGTCAGTCAGGCGCTGAACGATGTGATCGAACTCACCGGGAAATTGACGGGCAAACCCACCAGCCTGCCCAGCGATCTGCCGGACTTGCCCAGGGAGCTCTCCTATTGGATCGGGTCCCACCTGGGCGGCCCGGTCGCCGATCAGCAGCAGGCCCTTCTAGAGATCACGAACACCGAGGAGCGGCTGCGCGAGGAATTTGAACTGCTCGATGAAACGCGCAGGCAGCTGGCTGCCCGCACGGTGCTGGAGTCGACACTCCGGGACCTGAAGGTGAGCTCCGGCGACGAGGACGACAACGAGAGCGATCAGGTCGAGGAGGACTGAGCATGCTGCCAACCGCCTGGGCCGGTGGCGTGATGCTCGCCGCGGCCCTTCTTGCCGCTGCCCTTCTGATCGGCCTGGCTGTCTGGTCCTGGAGAGATCGGGCCTTTCAGACCACGGCCAGCGTGGCCGAGGCCTATGACCGTTGGACCGATGACCGGTTGCTGGAGCGCCTCTGGGGAGATCATGTCCACCTGGGGCACTACGGCAATCCCCCGGGCCACCGTGATTTTCGGCAGGCCAAGGAGGCCTTTGTGCATGAGTTGGTCCGCTGGAGCGGCATGGACCAGCTGCCACCGGGCAGCCGCGTGCTGGATGTGGGCTGCGGCATTGGCGGTAGCGCCAGGATCCTGGCCCGGGACTACGGCTTTGAGGTGCTTGGCATCAGCATCAGCCCCGGCCAGATCGCCCGTGCCCAGGAGCTGACCCCCGAAGGGCTCAGCTGCAGGTTCAAGGTGATGGATGCCCTCGATCTGGAACTGAGCGACGGCAGCTTTGATGCGGTCTGGAGCGTGGAGGCCGGCCCCCACATGCCCGACAAGCAGCGCTACGCCGATGAGCTGCTGCGGGTCCTGAAACCGGGTGGCCTGCTGGCTGTCGCCGACTGGAATCGCCGGGACCCTGGCGTGAAGCCCTTGAATCGCCTCGAGCGCTGGGTGATGCACCAGCTTCTCGTGCAGTGGGCACACCCTGAATTTGCCAGCATTCCAGGCTTCCGCAACAACCTGGAGGCCAGCCCCTACGGCCAAGGTCTGACGGTGACCACTGGGGACTGGAGCCGCGAAACCCTGCCGTCCTGGATCGACTCGATTCTGGAGGGCATGCGGCGGCCCATGGCGGTGCTGGGGCTGGGCCCCAAGGCCGTGCTCATGGGACTGCGGGAGACCCCGACCCTCCTGCTCATGCACTGGGGCTTCGCCACCGGGATGATGCAGTTCGGGGTCTTCCGGGCCCGTAAGCCCCTCTAAACCAGGGTGATGGGGTAAGCACCGAACACCGCCAGGTGCTCGCAGAGGGGCTTCAGCTCCTCGAGGGCCTGGCGCAGGGGCTCGGGTCCCGCAGGCAGCTCAAGGTCCACAAAAAAGATGTATTCGCCCATCTCCCGCTTCGAGGGACGCGACTCAATCCGGCTCATATTGAGAGCACGGTGGGCAAAACAGGCCAGGGCCTCCAGCAGGGCCCCAGGTTGGTTGGCGTGCAAGGAGAAGGCCAGGCTGGCCAGTTGACCATCCCAGTTGCGCTCGCCGCGGCGCAGCAAGAGAAAGCGGGTGCAGTTACCAGCAACGTCGTTGATGGGATAGGCCAGCACCTCCAGGCCGTGCTCTTGGGCGGCCTGCATCGAAGCGATGGCGGCACGAAACTTGCTGCCCTTCACCATGCGCGCCGCCTCGGCGGTTGAGCTGGTGGGCAACTGCAGGGCATTCGGGGTGTTCTCGCTTAACCAGAGACTGCACTGGGCAAGCGCCTGGGGATGGGAGAGGACCTCGCTGATGCCATCAAGGGGACCACTGCCCACCAGGGCATGGCGAATCGGCAACACCACGGCCCTTGAGATCTCCAGCTCCGGATGCTCCCAGAGGGCATCCATGCAGGCTGTGACCCCACCTTCGACGGAGTTCTCCACAGGCACCACAGCGGCCTCAGTGCGGCCGGCCGCCAGGGCCTGGATCACAGCACGAATCCCGCTCTGCGGTTGCAGCTCGGGCTCAGGGATGCCCTCGAGCTCCGCCAGAGCGCGAGCGGCCTGCTCCCCATAGGTGCCCGCCGGACCAAGAAAAGCAATGCGCATAGGGCTCAACAGGCCGTGCTGGATAGGATCATGGCGCCCCGGCTGCCGTTCGATGCCCCTGGCCTTCAGTGCCAGCCAAGCGTTGCAGTTGCCGGTTAAGCACCATGCCGCCCAACTCGCTGCCTATCTCGACGATGAGCAGCGGGTGATCGAGGCCCTGCTGGAGGGGGATCACCTCACCGCCATCGGGCCAGGCCGCTACCGCTACACGGTCACCAAGCTGCAGGTCTTCCAGCTGCAGATCCAGCCCGTCGTGGAACTGGTGGCCCGCCGCAGCCCTAATCGGATCGAGCTGGAGGCGGTGGACTGCCAACTCGAGGGCCTGGGGGTGGTCGACGACTTCCAGCTCAGCCTCAACTCCTGGCTGGAAGCCCAGGGAGACGCCCTGATCGGCGAAGCCAGCCTGGGGGTGAGCGTCAGCCAGCCCAGCCTGCTGAAACTGATCCCGCCCAAGGTGCTCGAGGCCACTGGTCGCTCCCTGCTGGCGGGGATCCTGCTGGGCATCCAGACGCGGGTGGGGCAGCAACTGCTCGCGAATTTCGAGGACTGGTGCCTGAGCAACAGCAGTCGCTGAGCACCGACTGAGGGCCTAAGCGGCAAGCAGCTTGCGCAAAAAGCTGCGGCGATGCAGCACCGTGGGGCCATCGCGCAGGACCGCCGCTCGGTGCACGGCCGTTCCATAACCGGCGTGGCGCTCCAGGCCATAGCCGGGATGGAGCCGAGCCAGACGCTGGATCAGAGCATCTCTGGCCTGCTTCGCCAGCACGCTGGCTGCTGCAATTTCCTGGTGCTCCGCATCACCACGCACCACGCAGCGCTGCTCCCCATGCCAAAGGCGCAAGGGAAGAACACCATCGACCAGCACCAACTGCGGAGGTTCCCCCCCCAGTCGTTGCAGAGCCCTCAACATGGCCAACTCCGTTGCGGTGCGAATCCCAAGCTCATCAATCTCACGAGCGGAGGCCTGCCCCAAGGCCCAGGCCTGGGCGTGCTGCTGAATCAAAGGCACCAACTGAGCGCGCCGCTTCGCAGACAGCGCCTTGCTGTCCGTCAGACCCGCCGCAGCCAGACGCTGCTGCGAAAGGGCATCGAGCACGACCGCTCCTGCAAAAACGGGGCCGTACCAACAGCCCCGTCCCACTTCATCAATGCCGGCGACGCGCAACGTCAGGGCACCGTCAAGGTCAGTCGGTGGCCGAGGACCGGCGGCGACGGCGACGGGGTTCGCCATCGTCCTCGCTCTCCGCAGCTGCGCTCACCACCTCGGCAGGAGGCGCAACGGCCGCGACAACCGCCACGGCGGGCAGCTCCGTAACGGCCACCGAGGCACTGCTGCGGGTGCGACTGCGGCCACTGCGGGGGGTTGGCACCACGACGGAACTGGCTTCAGGGGCAGACCCTGCGTCCTCGCGGCTGCCGCTTCCTGTTTCAGGCACCTCCGTGATCGCGATCACCGGCAGCGGGGTGATCTCAACGCTGGTGGGTGATGCGGCAGGAACTGCGGTGGACACGGGAGTGGGCGCTGGGGCGGGAGCGCCACCACGTCCGCGACGGCGGCGGCGAGGCCCCGCTGCAGCCAGTTGCTGACGGGCTTCCTCCAGCACCACCTCGGCATCCTCGCCAGGGCGCACCACGCGCACCAGGAGATTGTCGGGATTGGGCACAGGATCCAGCAACAGCGCAGGATTCAGCCCCAGCCAGCCATACACCAGCTCCTGCTCCGGCTGCATGGTCACAGCCACCAGCTCAGGCTCGGGCCTACGGCTGGAGCCGGTTGATTCCGAACCAACCGAAGCACTCAGACCCTCAGCAGAAGACGAGGGAACCAACGCCACGCCGTCGTCGTAGCCACCGGTCTCTATGTCCGCGCCGGATCGGCCGCGACCTCCGCGGCCCCTGCGGCGACCTTGTCCGGCCTCCAGAGCAGCCGGGCTCGAGACCTCAGCCCGCGCTGAGGCAGCGGAGCGGACCAAGCCCGACACGCTGGCCAAAGGCTGCAGTGTGTCTTTACCGGGCAGAACTGCCACATGGCCAAGACCGCCACAGCTCGGGCAAGCACGACCGAAGAGCTCATAGATGTTCTGGCCCTGGCGCTTGCGGGTCAGCTCCACCAGGCCGAGCTCACTGATCTGAGCGATCTGCGGCCGCGCCGAATCGGAGCGGACCGCTGAGGTGAAGTGCTCCAGCAGCTGGAGTTGATCGCGGCGTGACTCCATATCGATGAAGTCGATGATCACCACGCCACCGATGTTGCGCAGCTTCAGCTGGCGTGCGATCTCCGTGGCCGCTTCATAGTTGGTCCAGAGGACCGTCTCACGGGAATTGGCCGAACGGGTGAAGGAACCGGAGTTCACGTCGATCACCGTGAGGGCCTCGGTGGGCTCGATGATCACGTAACCGCCGGAAGGCAGATCGACCCGAGGCTTGAGCGCGTCGCGGATGGCCGCATTCACCTTGTAGTGCTCAAGGATCTCGCTGGGCTCGTTGTGGTGCTCCACCACCACCTGCTGCTGGTCGCTGCCGAGGAAACTGTTGACCCGAGCGACCGCATCTGCCGCATCGACCACCACGCGC
The DNA here is from genome assembly GCA_049418265.1 of Vulcanococcus sp. GTDB lineage: Bacteria > Cyanobacteriota > Cyanobacteriia > PCC-6307 > Cyanobiaceae > Vulcanococcus. Next base: position 2,433 of record JBMSIW010000027.1, on the reverse strand, counting down.
ACCACCTCGGGGTTGTAGTGATCCCGCAGGATGCGATGAATGAAGTCATCGTCGCGGTTCAGCAGCACCGGCGGGGTCGCTGACTCGGAGGCGGTCTGGATGGCCTCCCACTGTTTCAGCAGGGCCTCAAGGTCATCGATGAGCTGTTCTTCACTGATGCCGTCGGCTTCGGTGCGAATCAGCAAACCAGCGCCTGGAGGCTTGATCAACACCCCAAGAGCACGCAGACGGTTGCGTTCGCTCTCCGCCGTAATACGGCGAGAGATGTTGACGCCCTGGCCGTGGGGCTGCAGCACCAGGAAACGCCCAGGCAGGGAGAGATTTCCGGTGAGACGGGGGCCCTTGGTACCGGTGGGCTCCTTCATCACCTGAACCAGAACCTTTTGGCGTGGCTCCAGCAATTCGGTGATGCCGACCGTGCCTTTTTTCAGACGGAGTGGGCCGAGATCGGTGACATGAATAAAGCCGTTTTTCTCTCCCTCACCAATATTGACGAATGCCGCATCAATGCCCGGCAACACATTTTCAATGGTGCCGAGATAAACATCACCAATTTGGTAGCGACCTTGCGCCACCACCAGTTCATCAACCCGGTCATCGGTGAGAACAGCGGCGATCCGCAGTTGCTCGGCGATGACGATCTGCTGAGGCATGGAAGATCAGGCGTGAACCTGCCGGAAGCAGGTAGGGATCAGGACAGTCACGAACAGCGCTAAGCGCTGATTCCAGGCGCCAGTGAGGACCAGGCATCGCCGATGCCGGAACACAGGTACCAGTTGAGAAGAGAGAAGACTCAGGGGAGAACGCCGGAGGCGAACAGAAACGTGGGGCTGGGCGAGGCTTGGAAAACCTCTGATCAAGCACGTCGGTTAGGCCGAGACACGAAGCCTCTGGCCGAAGGTGCCGGAGCCTTCAGGGCTCGGCATCGAGAAGAATTGCGGGTGACCCTGGCGGTTCCCGTCTGAACAGCGCCGCCTGAAGCGACTTTCAGGACAAGTGGAATCGTGAAAGCTGCTGAGGAGGAATCCCGAGGAAAGACCGCCCAATGGCGGGTGCCCAGGGAAGAGATCAGCCAGCCGTGTTACTCGGCTGAGGATCTGCTGTCCTAAGGGCAAATTAGCACGCTTGATTTCCCTTGTCTGAGTTGGTTTGCAGCTGCAATGACTGGCGCCTGAGACCCTTGAGCTCCAGGGGCAGCGCCAGCGCTTGCGCCAACCAGGCCTGGACCTGCTCAGGCCTCAGGCTGCGGCCCGCGGGGTCCACGGTTGCACTGAAGCGAACGGTGGGCGCATCCTCTTCTGTGGCGAAGGTGATGCTCTGCAGGTAGGGACGTAGATCCCGTTGACGCGGCCGACCTTTTTTATCGGTGTCCTCCCAGATCCAACTGGCCTGCGCCAGCAGCCCGTCCAGGGCCGATCGCCAGCTGGCCTCAGCCGGGAGCGGCTGCCCCGAGGCGCTGCGGAACTGCAAGACCCAGGTAGCCGCGGCGAGCTCCTGAGAGAGGCTCGGACCGGAGACCGGGACCTCGAGGGCCTCAAGCAGGGTGAAGCCAGCCGGCAACTGGGGCTGCAGTTGCGCCAGGACCTGGGCAGGCGCCAGAGACGCCGTGAATTCAATGTCCATCCATTCACCATCGGCCTCGGCACCCAGCGGCAGGGCCAAGGCGAACTGCACCCGCGGCAGCGGGTGGAAGCCGCCGGTGAAACTCACCGGCAGAGCACTACGCCGCAACGCCCGCTCCATCAGCCGCACCAGATCGAGATGGCTCAGCAAGGCCAGAGAGCCCGTCTTGGCGAAGCGAAAACGCAGCCGAGCCACCCGCTCACTGGCTGGGGCCCGCTGGGGCAGCAGCTGAGGAATCGGCGGCGGCGGCACCACCACGTTGTGTCCCATCTCAGGGCCACAGACCCCGCAGCTGCTGCAGCCTTCAAACGAGCAATCCGGCACCACGGCCGCCGCCAGGGCGTTGGCCAGGTCATCGGCCAACCAGGCCTTCTCCACCCCCGAGTCGATGTGATCCCAGGGGAGCGGCTGTCGGCAGAACGCCGCCAGGTCATCGGCATGCATGCCCTCCGCGGCGCTCCACTCACCAAGCTCAAGGTCGCGGTAGCGGCCGCCCAGGCCAGCCGCGTCGATGGCCGAGGTCCAGGCTTCATAGGTGCGATCGGCGGCCTCGAACCAGGCATCGAGGCCGGCACCGGCGCGCCAGGCCGCTTCGATCACCGGTGCCAACCGCCGGTCGCCACGCCCAACAAAATCCTCCATCGCCGAAAGACGGATGTCGGTGTAGTTGGTTTTGATGCCGCGCAACCGCCTCAGCTCATCGCGCAGCAGCTGCTGACGACGCTGAAATTCCGCCGTGCTGACGCTGTGCCATTGGAAGGGCGTGTGGGGCTTGGGGGTGAAATTGCTGATCGTGAGGTTCAGCTCCAG
>JBMSIW010000026.1:0-19121 GCA_049418265.1 Vulcanococcus sp. | reverse complement strand
GGCCACGTGCCGATGGACCAGATCGAGTTCAACGTCAAAAAGCAGATGGAGGAGTGCAGCGAGGCACCCTTCTATGTGCTCGGTCCCCTGGTCACCGATATCGCTCCTGGCTACGACCACATCACCAGCGCCATCGGTGCGGCGATGGCGGGTTGGTACGGCACGGCGATGCTTTGCTACGTGACCCCTAAGGAGCACCTGGGCCTGCCCAATCCTGAGGATGTGCGCAACGGCCTGATCGCCTACAAGATCGCTGCCCACGCCGCCGACATCGCCCGTCACCGTCCTGGTGTCCGCGACCGTGACGACGAGCTCAGCCGCGCCCGCTACGCCTTCGACTGGAACAAGCAGTTCGATCTGAGCCTCGATCCCGAGCGGGCCCGCGAATATCACGACGAAACGCTGCCCGCTGACATCTACAAGCAGGCCGAGTTCTGCTCGATGTGCGGACCGAAGCACTGCCCGATGCAGACCAAGATCACCGATGAGGATCTGGTCGGTCTGGAGAAAGTGCTCGAGGAGCAGAAAGCAGGTCAGGCTGCGGTTGTCTGATCGGCCTTTCCATCGATTTTCGCTTGAGCCCGGGGATCACTTCCCCGGGCTTTTTTCATGGGTTGAGTGGATCATTCGTCTTCAGGGATTCGTGAGGCCTTGACTCGCCAGCGCTCTCGATGAACACAAAAAAGCCGGCGTTTGTGGCGCCGGCTTGGAGGTTGTTGGGATGAGCGCAGGTCAGACCTGAACTCCTGTTTCTGTTGGATCAGCCCAGGGCCTTGGCCTTGGCCACCACGTTGTCGACGGTGAAGCCGAACTTCTCCATCAGCAGCGGGCCGGGGGCAGAAGCACCGAAGCGGTCGATGGAAACGGTGTCGCCCTCGAAGCCGGTGTACTTGTGCCAGCCGAAGCTGCTGGAGGCTTCCACCACCAGACGCTTGCGGCAAGCGGCGGGCAGGACGCTCTCGCGGTAAGCGGCGTCTTGCTCTTCGAACAGGTCGACGCAGGGCATGGAGACCACGCGCACGTTCTTGCCTTCAGCGCGCAGCTGTGCAGCAGCCTTCACGCAGAGGTCGAGCTCGGTGCCGGTGCCGATCAGGATCAGATCGGGAGCACCGTTGCTGTCCTCAAGGATGTAGCCACCCTTCGCCACGTGGTCAGCGTTGGAGTTGGCCTGGTTGGCCATCGCCTGACGGCTGAGGAACATCACGGTGGGGCGATGGCGGTTGGCCACGGCCACCTTGTAGGCACCGCTGGTTTCGTTGCCGTCGCCGGGGCGGATCACCAGCATGTTGGGGATCGAGCGCAGGCTGGCCAGGGTCTCGATCGGCTGGTGGGTGGGGCCGTCTTCGCCCAGGCCGATGGAATCGTGGGTGAAGACGTAGATCACACCCAGCTCGCTCAGGGCCGAGAGGCGCATGGCGCCGAGCATGTAGCCAGCGAACACGCAGAAGGTGCCGCCGTAGGGCACCAGGCCGCTGCCGTGATACGCGAGGCCATTGAGGATGGCGCCCATGGCGTGCTCACGCACACCGAAGTGCAGGTAGCGGTTGGCTTCAGCGCCCTTCTGGAAACCACTCTCACCCTTGATGTCGGTGAGGTTGGAGTGGGTGAGGTCGGCGGAACCGCCGATCAGCTCGGGCAGGTTGGGGCCGATGGCGTTGAGGCAGTTGTAGGAGTGCTGGCGCGTGGCCAGGCCCTTGTCGTCGGCGCTGTAGCTGGGGAGGTCTGCATCCCAGCCCTGGGGCAGCTCACCACGCAGCTGACGCTCGAACTGAGCGGCTTCGGTGGGGTACTTGGCGCGGTAGTCGGCCAGGGTGGCGTTCCAGGCGGCTTCGGCGGCGGCACCACGTTCGATGGCCTGGCGCCACTGGTCGTACGACTCCTGGGGAACTTCGAATTCGCCGTATTCCCAGCCCAGGTTCTTGCGGGTCAGGGCGGCTTCATCGGCGCCCAGGGCGGCACCGTGCACGCCGGCGGTGTTGGCCTTGTTGGGGGAGCCGTAGCCGATGGTGGTGGTCACCTTGATCATCGAGGGACGATCGGTGACAGCCTTGGCTTCCTCGATGGCCTTGGCGATTCCAGCCAGGTCGGTGTTGCCGTCCTGCACGTGGATGGTGTGCCAGCCGTAGGCCTCGTAGCGCTTCAGCACATCCTCGGTGAAGGAAACGTTGGTGTTTCCGTCGATGGTGATGTGGTTGTCGTCGTAGAGGGCGATCAGCTTGCCCAGGCCCAGGTGGCCGGCCAGGGAGGCGGCTTCGCCGCTCACGCCTTCCTGGTGGCAACCGTCGCCCATGATCACGTAGGTGGTGTGATCAACGAGCGTGCAGTCGGGCTTGTTGAACTTGGCGGCCAGATGGGCTTCGGCCATGGCCAGACCCACGGCGTTGGCAATGCCCTGACCCAGAGGGCCGGTGGTCACTTCCACGCCGGCGGTCTCGAAGGTTTCGGGGTGGCCGGGGGTCTTGGAGCCCCACTGGCGGAACTGCTTGATGTCCTCGATGGTCACCGAGTCGTAACCGCTGAGGTGCAGCAGCGCGTAGAGCAGCATGCAGCCGTGGCCGGCCGACAGCACGAAGCGGTCGCGGTTGAACCACTTGGGGTTCTTGGGGTTGTGCTTGAGGAACTTGTCCCACAGCGTGTAAGCCATGGGAGCGCAACCCATGGGCAGACCGGGGTGGCCGGAGTTGCTCTTGTTGATGGCATCGACCGCCAAGAAGCGGATGCTGTTGACGCAGAGGGTGTCGACAGAAGCGGGGGCGACGACCATGGGGGTTACGGGTAGGGGAAGGGTGTGAGGGCGGGAAACCGCTGAGAGCGCTGAAGGCAGCTAGCTCATCCGGCGGAACGCCAGACAGACGTTGTGACCACCGAACCCGAAAGAGTTGGACAGCACGACGTTGAGTTTCTGTTCCCGAGCCTGATTGGGAACAACATCCAGATCACAGGCTGGATCCGGATTTTGGTAGTTGATGGTAGGTGGTACCAGGTTGTGGCCAATGGCCAGAACACCTGCCACGGCCTCAATGCCGCCGCTGCCGCCGAGCAGGTGACCGGTCATTGATTTGGTTGAACTGACTGGAATCTGGCGGGCGCGATCACCAAGGGAGGCCTTGATGGCAGAGGTCTCGTTGGAGTCGTTCGCCGGCGTGCTCGTTCCATGGGCGTTGACGTAATCCACGTCTTCTGCCTCCAAGCGCGCATCTTTCAGGGCCAGACGCATGGCCTCAGCGCCACCCACGCCACCAGGGGTGGGGGAGGTGATGTGGTGCGCGTCGCAGGTCATGCCGTAGCCCACGACCTCAGCGAGGATCTCGGCACCACGGGCCTGGGCATGCTCCAGGCTTTCGAGCACCAAAACGCCAGCGCCTTCGCCAATCACAAAACCGTCGCGCTCTGCATCGAAAGGACGACTGGCAGTGGCGGGGTCGTCGTTGCGGAAGGAGAGAGCCTTTGCACTGGCGAAACCCGCCACGCCAAGAGGCGTGATGGCGGATTCAGCACCACCGCAGATCATGGCGTCGGCCAGACCCATCTGGATCAGGCGAAACGCATCGCCAATGGCATTGGATCCAGCCGCACAGGCGGTGGCGACGGCTGTGCTGGGGCCTTTGGCACCAATGGCAATCGCCGTCAGGCCCGTGGCCATATTCGGGATCATCATCGGCACGGTGAAAGGGCTCACCCGCGAGGGGCCCTTGTCGGCCAACACATGCGCCTGGGTCTCCATCATCAGAAGACCGCCCACGCCGGAGCCGATGGCGGTACCGACGCGGTGGGCGTTGCGTTCGTCGATGGTCAGGCCGGCTTGGGCAACGGCCTGCTTGGCAGCGACCACACCGAACTGGCAGAAACGATCCCAGCGCTTGCTTTCCTTGGGCTCGATGTAGGTGGAGGGATCGAAATCCTTCACCTCAGCGGCAAAACGGCACGCATGGGCAGAAGCGTCAAACAGGGTGATTGGTGCAACCCCATTGCGCCCCGTGCTCAGTCCCTCCCAGTAGGAAGTGACGTCGTTGCCGATTGGTGTGACCGCGCCCAGTCCAGTGACAACGACGCGGCGGAGACCCTCCACCATCGATTCAGTTCCTCAGGCCTGCTTGTCCTGGATGTACTTGACGGCGTCGCCGACGGTGGCGATGCCCTCAGCGGCTTCGTCAGGGATCTCGATGTCGAAGGCCTCTTCCAGAGCCATGACGAGCTCAACGGTGTCGAGGGAGTCAGCGCCCAGATCGTTCTGGAAGTTGGATTCCGGCTTGACCTCGCCGGCATCAACGCTCAGTTGCTCGACAACGATCGAGCGGACTTTCTCGAAGATCGCTTCCTGGGACATGGCCGGAGTGGCGGACGCCGCATCCTACGGGGCAGGGCAATCCCGCTCGAACCGCTTGCTTATGAACAAGGGTGAAGGCCTGCTGGTTGGCCGAAGTCCTGGCGGTTCGGACTGAGTACTTTGGGCGTCGCGTCCAGATGCGACATGTCCCACGCCGTCAAGATCTACGACACCTGCATCGGCTGCACCCAGTGCGTGCGTGCGTGCCCCCTCGATGTGCTCGAGATGGTGCCGTGGGATGGCTGCAAAGCCGGACAGATCGCCTCTTCCCCCCGCACCGAAGATTGCGTCGGCTGCAAGCGTTGCGAAACCGCCTGCCCGACTGATTTCCTCTCCATCCGGGTCTATCTCGGCGACGAGACCACTCGCTCCATGGGCCTGGCCTACTGAGTTCCGACTCCCATAAGCTCAAGCCCGGCCCTGCCGGGCTTTTTTATTGGTCTCAGGCGCTATGTGCGGCATCGTTGCGGTGATCGGTTCACGGGAAGCGGCGCCTCTGCTGCTTGAGGGCCTGCGCCAGCTCGAATATCGCGGTTACGACTCAGCCGGCATTGCGACGGTGAACGCGGAGCAGCAGTTGAGCTGTCTGCGAGCTGAGGGCAAGTTGGCCAACCTGACGGCTCGCTATGAGGCCCAAGGAGCCCAGGGGCAATGCGGCATTGGCCATACCCGCTGGGCGACCCACGGCAAGCCGGAAGAACGCAATGCTCACCCCCATCTGGACGGACCGCGCCAGGTCGCGGTGGTGCAGAACGGAATCATCGAGAACTACCGAACCCTGCGGGAGGAGCTCCAGGCCTCTGGGGTGGAGTTTCGCTCCGACACCGACACGGAGGTGATCCCCCACCTGCTGAGTGCGGAATTAGCCCGCTTGCAGCAGGCCGGCCATCAGCCCAGCGGGCAACTGCTGTTGCAAGCGGTTCAGGCGATCCTGCCGCGGTTGCACGGTGCCTATGCCGTCGCCGTGGTCTGGTCCCAGTTGCCAGGTGCCCTGGTGGTGGCTCGCAAGGCGGCGCCACTGTTGATTGGTCTCGGGGAAGGGGAGTTCCTCTGCGCCAGTGATACCCCTGCGTTGGCGGGCTTTACGCGCACGATCCTGCCGATGGAAGACGGGGAGGTGGCGCTGCTGACCCCGCTGGGGATCGAGCTCTACGACGAGGCGGGTAGCCGGGTGCAGCGCACCCCGACCCTGCTGAGTGGCACGGATCACGTGGCGGATAAGCGCAGCTTCCGGCACTTCATGCTCAAGGAGATCCACGAGCAACCGGAAACGGCGGCCTTGTGGGTGGCCCGTCATCTGCCGGAGTCAGGCGGTCGTCTGGCGCTTCCCCTCGATGAGCAGGTGTTCGAGGGGGTGGAGCGCATTCAGATCCTGGCCTGCGGCACCAGTCGCCATGCGGCGATGGTGGGGGCCTATCTGCTGGAGCAGATGGCAGGGATTCCCGCGAGCGTCTTCTACGCCAGTGAGTTCCGCTATGCGCCGCCACCGCTGGCGCCGAACACGCTCACGATCGGTGTGACGCAATCCGGCGAGACCGCCGACACCTTGGCGGCGCTGGCGATGGAGCAGGAGCGTCGGCTCCAGGCCGCGGATCCGGCCTATGCGCCGCGGCTGCTGGGCATCACCAACCGTCCGGAGAGCTCCCTGGGCCGCTTGGTGGACCAGATCCTGGACATCGGCGCCGGCATTGAGGTGGGTGTGGCCGCCACCAAGACGTTCCTGGGTCAGTTGCTGGCGTTTTACGCCTTGGCGATTGCGTTTGCGGAACGGCGCCAAGGTGCTCCCGGCGTGCTGAAGGCCGATCAACGGGAGGCCTTGATTGCCGGCTTGCGGCAGCTGCCGGATCAGCTGCGGGAGCTGGTGGATGACCACGATGGTCGCTGTGAGGCGCTGGCCCACCTGTTCGCCGACACCCAGGACGTGATCTTCCTGGGCCGGGGCATCAACTACCCGATCGCCCTCGAGGGCGCCTTGAAGCTCAAGGAGATCAGCTACATCCACGCCGAGGGCTATCCGGCCGGTGAGATGAAGCACGGCCCGATCGCGCTGCTGGATGCGCGGGTGCCGGTGGTGTCGATCGCGGTGCCGGGCACGGTGTTCGACAAGGTGCTGAGCAATGCCCAGGAGGCCAAGGCGCGCGATGCGCAACTGATCGGCGTGTCACCGGAGTGCGCGGATGCGGAGCTGTTCGACACGCTGCTGCCGGTGCCGGCGGTGGACGAGCTGCTGAGCCCGCTGCTGACGGTGATTCCGATGCAGCTGCTGAGCTATCACATCGCCGCCCACCGGGGCCTGGATGTGGATCAGCCGCGCAACCTGGCGAAGAGCGTCACGGTGGAGTGAGCCCGGTTCAGACGATCGCAGCGTCGCTGCGCCCATAGACATCCTCAAAGCGGACGATGTCGTCCTCCCCGAGGTAGGGGCCGCTCTGCACCTCGATCATTTCGACCGGGATCTTGCCCCGGTTGGAGAGACGGTGCTTGCAACCCAGGGGGATGTAGGTGCTCTGGTTCTCCCCCACGAGTTCCTCGACGCCGTCTTTCTCCACCACGGCGGTGCCTTGCACGACGATCCAGTGCTCAGCCCGGTGGTGGTGCATCTGTAAGGAGAGGGAGGCACCGGGGTTCACGCTGATGCGCTTCACCTGCCAGCGATCCCCCTCCGTGATGCCGTCATAGGCACCCCAGGGCCGGTAGATCTTCCGGTGAGCCTTGCTTTCTGGGGCCCCTTCCTGCTCCAGCAAGCCCACGATGCTTTTGACGTCCTGGGCTTTGTCGCGGTGGGCCACCAGCACGACATCGTTGGTCTCCACGACCACCAGGTCCTCCACCCCGAGCCCCACCACCAGGCGATGCTCGCTGCGCAGGTAGCAGTTGCTGCTGTTCTCGCTGATCACCCGGCCGCGCAGCACGTTGCCGTCGCTGTCCTGGTCCGCGGTTTCCCACAGGGCGCTCCAGCTGCCCACATCGCTCCAGCCCGCCTGCAGCGGTAGGACAGCACCTCGGTTCGTGCGCTCCATCACGGCCACGTCGATCGCCACGTTCGGACAGCGCGAGAAGGCGTCCCGCTCCAGCCGCAGGAAATCGAGGTCAGCACCCTCGTGCTCCAGGGCCGCGCGGCAGGCACTGACCACGTCTGGGGCCAGGCGTTCGAGCTCCGCCAGGATCGCGCTGGCCTTGAACAGAAACATGCCGCTGTTCCAGGTGAAGCGACCTGTGGCGAGAAAGCCTTCGGCGGTGCTCCGATCCGGTTTTTCCACAAACCGTGCGATCGGGACGGGTGTCTGGGTTTGGTTCAGAGGCTCCGCTGCCTCGATGTAGCCATAGCCCGTTTCAGGGGCGGTCGGGACGATGCCGAAGGTCACCAGCTGCCCGCTGTTGGCGGCCTCCATGCCGGCTTGAACGGTTTGCCGGAAGGCGGCCCCTTCGCGAATGACGTGGTCTGCGGCCAGCACCAGCAGCAGCGGATCTTCACCGCCGGCCGTGGCCTGAAGAGCAGCGATCGCCACAGCGGGTGCGGTGTTGCGCCCCATGGGCTCCAGCAGGATCGCCGCCGGCTCCACGCCGATCTGGCGCATCTGCTCGGCGACGATGAAACGGTGGTCCTCGTTGCAGATCAGCAGCGGTGGTTGGAGATCGGGGATGCCCTCCAGCCGCTGTTGGGTCTGCTGCAGCAGGGTCTCTTCACCGCTGCCTGCCAGGGCCCAGTACTGCTTGGGGTAGCTGGCCCGGGAGAGGGGCCAGAGGCGCGTGCCGGTGCCGCCGCAGAGGATCACTGGAACCAGGGCCGTCATGGTGCGCTCTCGGGTTGGACCATGGCAGCGGCCCACGTTGGATCCATTCCAAACCACCCAAGGGGCAAATGCACGGCTCCGTGGTGCTGGTTCAGGGCTGTCCGTCGCTGGGGCGATCCGCTAAATCCAGCAGCCCGGGGGGCGGGGTGATGCCGATCCAGCCCTCGGCGAGTTCCACCCGCGGCACGATCTGCTCGACAAAGGGGATCCAGAGGGGTTGCTCTTTGCCCTCGAGCACCACTTCCAAGAGGTCATTGCCCGCGTGGATCAGGTCCTGGACCTTGCCAATCACGGCCCCTGACTCGAGCAGCCGCACCTCCAGGCCCACCAGATCCAGGAGGTGGAATTCCCCTTTGGCCAGTTTCGGGCGGTCCCCCGCAGGCACCAGGAGCGATTGCCCCACGCAGGCCTCGGCGGCGGTGCGGTTGTCGATCCCCTCGAGGCGGATCACGAACAGCTCTTTGCCGGGAAGTTGCCGGCCCCCCAGCAGGGTCACGGCCTGAGGGGCGTCCTGCCGCAGCTGGAGCCAGCGCTGACCAGGCTTGGTGAAGCGCTCCGGGAAATCGCTGAGGGGATTGACCCGCAGTTCACCCCGCAAACCCTGGGCGGCCACGATCTTGCCCACGACAAGTAAGTCCTGCTCCTCGGCCATGGCCCACCGGGCGAACCTCAGCCTCGATAATGGACTGGCGACTGGGCCCTTCCATGGCTGACTCCTTGCCGATCCTGCCCGGCTCCACCGTGGTGGTGCGTGACAGCCGCTCGATCTACAACGGCTATCAGGGTTTCGTGCAGCGCATCAGTGGCAGCAGCGCTGCCGTGCTGTTTGAAGGTGGCAACTGGGACAAGCTCGTCACCATGCCCCTCAAGACGCTCGAGCAGGTTTAACCCTGGCCAGGGCGCTGCGGGCTGCCGCTTGTTCGGCCTGGCGGCGGGATCCTCCCCAGCCCTCTCCAAGCGGCGTCTCGCCCAGGTTCACCTGGCAGAAGAAGCGTTCGGGGTCGCCGTGGCGCTGACTGCGCTCTTCGCACAGATAGGTGGGAAGTCCCCGTTTGGCCCCCTGGCTCCATTCCTGCAGGGCCGACTTCCAGTTGTGCAGATGGGGATCTTGCTCAAACAGCTTCAGGGTCTCCAGCCAATGGGGGCTCAGCCACTGCTGAACGGGGCTCAGGTCACCCCAGATCCGGTAGAGCGCGCCGATGCAGGCTTCGCAGGCTTCCGCCCGGAGCGTGGCGCGGCCCGTCTCATCTCCGGCTGCCATGGGGCCGATGCGCAAGAACCCATCGATGCCGATGCGCCCGCCCAGATCCGCCAGCCAGCGGTCGCTGACCAGCTGGGCCCGCAGGGCTGACGCTTGCCCCACGCTCAGCGCGGGGGCCTGGCTTTCCAGAAATTCGGAGGCAGCGAGCCGCAACACCGCGTCGCCCAGGAACTCGAGCTTTTCGTGGTTGATGCTCAGGCCCGCCGAGGTGTGGGTGAGGGCCGCATCCAGCGGCTCCAACGCCGCGGCAGGCCAGCTGGGGCTGGGCCTCAGGCCTTGAGCCTCCAGGAACTGCACCAGTTGGGCGTGTCGTTCGGCGTTCATGGGGGTGAAAGCAGGACGTAAGCCGGGTTCTGTTCTCCCTTCACGAGGAAGGGGGGTGATCATCTGTCTGGGACCGCCGTTACCGGCGGCCTCGAGCGGCGCAAGAAAAGCGGAACGGGTGTCATGGCCAACCGTTGTTCCTAGGCCTTGCTCCCAGCCGGGGTTTACCGAGCCAGCACCTCTCGATGCTGCTGGTGCGCTCTTACCGCACCTTTGCACCCTTGCCTGATCCCCGAAGGGCCATCGGCGGTGTGTTTCTGTGGCACTCTCCTCACGGTCACCCGCACTGGGCGTTACCCAGCAAGCCTGGCCATTGGGGAGCCCGGACTTTCCTCAACCGACGCGGGCGCCGGTCGCGATCACCTCGCCTGCTTTCAAGCTCCATAATGCCGATGCGGCTGTCGCCGCAAGGGGCTGTAGCTCAGCCGGATAGAGCGACGGTTTCCTAAACCGTAGGTCGTGGGTTCGAGTCCCGCCAGCCCCGTTGGCGACCACTCTTTCTGGCGTCTTTTCGCGAGCGTATCCACCACTACCGGTAGTGGCGTGCTGGATGTTGCCACTGCCGCTAGCGTGTGACCAATCGCCACACCGTCATGGCACAGCTGCATGATCTCAGGCTGCGGCTGCTGGTGCAACAGGAGAGCGAGCGCATTGTCGACAGCCTTCCCGATGGCCTAGACCTCTCGGTGATTCAGGCCCGTTGCCTGTGTTGGTTGGCCCTGCTGGCTGAGGCCCACGAGGACAGCGCAAACGACGCGGTTGCCGAAGGTGACACCGATCAGGCCATGGCCTGGTTCGCTGATTCCATGCGTCTGCGGGATGTGATCCAAGTGGTCAGCTCCATCGAGATCCCGATCCCTGGAGCCAGCGAGGATCCCGCTGATGGTGGTGATTCGTTGGCTGCTTGACGGATTGGACGGAGTTCTGCTCAGTCCTGGTGTCATGATGGGATTTGACACGTAAAGGGACTGCGGTGCCGGAAGAGCCCTGCCAATGCCCTGATTGCCAGCGGTTCTACCGGGAACACGACCGTCTGATCCGGGAGAACCCCACGCTGCGGCAGCAACAGGAGCTCAGCTGGGCCGCCCTGCAGTCCTTCCGCACCCTCGCTGGTCGGGTACTCGAGGAGCTCCAGAAAACCCAGGGCGATCACGAAGCCCCCGCGGCTGCTTCCGCCGCTGCCGGTGCTTCGGCAGCCACCGAGGCTCCTGATCAGGACTCCCTGCAGCAGGCCGTCAGCGATCTGGAGAACATCAACGCCCATCTCTTCTCAATCGAGGCCTTGATGGAGCGCATCTTTGATGTGCGGGTTCCAGAGCCCGTGGAGCAGAAGTTCAGGGAGCTGGCCGGTGAACTTGCCCCAGATCCTCTGAATGCGGATCGCCTGCGCTTGAACCGTCTCCTGCACCAGACCCCGGATCTCCCGGATCGTTGAGGGGCCCGCGGCTGATTAGCCGGGCAATCATCCGCTCTTCCTCCGCAGGCACCTGCTGCCAAAGCACCTCTCCGAGCCAGCTCAACTGGGTTTCCAGCTCTGAGCGCAGCTGTTGATCGTGAGCGCCGATCCCGCCACTGAGCGCGATCAGATCTACGCCCCCCAAGCTGGCCGCCATCGCTGCAATGGAGCCTTTAAGGCGGTGCAGGAAGACGGCACGGGCCAGCTGCGCCCCGGCATGACCCTCTGCGGCGGCCTGTTGAAGATCCTGCCAATCGCTACTCAAGCCAGAGAGCCCGAGCAGCCCGCTCTCGTGGTTCAGCACCTGCTCCAGCTGTGCAGGGCTGATGCCGCGGTTGAGTTGATGCAGGAGTAAGCCGGGGTCGATGGAGCCGCTGCGGCTGGCCATCACCAGCCCCTCGAGGGGCGTGAAGCCCATGGTGGTGTCGATGCTGCGGCCCTCGCGGATGGCCGCCAAGGAGCAGCCAGCTCCCAGATGGCAGCTGATCAGCCTGAGGGGTTGCCGCCGACCTTGGCTTTGCCACAGCTCCTGGGCCCATTCGGAAATGTGCTGGTGGTTGAGGCCATGGAAGCCGAAGCGCCGCAGACCTTGCTCGCGCCAGGAGCGCGGCAGCGCGTAGCTGTAGGCCTCCGCCGGCAGGCTGGCGTGGAAGGCGGTGTCGAAGCAGGCCCATTGGGGCAGTTGTGGCTGCCGCTGCTGCAGCCACTGGATGGCCTCTAGGGCAGGTGGGTTGTGGAGCGGTGCGAGTTCACGGAGCTCCGCGAGGGCCGCTTGAACGCCTTCATCGAGCCGAGTTGGCGCCGTGAAACGCTCCCCGCCATGCACCATTCGATGGCCCGCCGCGGCGATTTGCGGCCACCAGGGCTCCAGCTGCGGAGCGAGCCAGTCGTTGAGTAGGGCCGCTAGCTGCCCTGGCCCATGCTGCTGTTCAGCGCTCCAGAGCAGGGCCAGATCCTGGGTTTCAAACAGGGCAGCCTTGAGGCTGGAGCTGCCCAGGTTGAGCACCAGGATGGCCATGGGCTCATCCGTCGAGGTTGCAGCTGATGGTCACGGGGAAGGCATCGGCCTTCCAGATGCGGCTGGCGTAGTCCCGGATTGAACGGTCCGAGGAGAAGAAGCCGGTGCGGGCGCTGTTGAGCAGCGACATGCGGTTCCAGGTCTTGCGGTCGCCCCACACCGCGCTCACCTGTTGCTGCACGCGCAGGTAGTCATTGAAGTCGGCCAGCACGCAGAAGGGATCCCGGCCGGTGAGGTTCTCCAGCAGGGGCCGGAAGAGATCGCCGTCTCCGCCACTGAAGTGCCCCTGTTCCACCAGCTTGAGGACCTGCTGCAGTTCTGGCATCTGGGGGATCAGCTCCCAGGGCCGATAGCCCTCGGTGTGCAGATCCGCCACTTCCGTTTCGGTCATGCCGAAGAGGAAGAAGTTCTCGCTGCCGACCTGCTCGCGGATCTCCACGTTGGCGCCATCGAGGGTGCCGATGGTGAGGGCGCCATTCATGGCGAATTTCATGTTGCCGGTGCCGGATGCCTCCAGGCCGGCGGTGGAGATCTGCTCGGAGAGGTCCGAAGCCGGATACACCCGCTCGCCCAGTTTCACGTTGTAGTCCGGTAGGAACACCACCCGCAGGCGGCCATCCATGTCCGGATCGGCATTCACCGTCTCAGCGATCCCGTTGAGGAAGCGGATGATCAGCTTGGCCATGTAGTAGCCAGGGGCCGCCTTGCCGCCGAAGATCACCGTGCGCGGGGCCATGTGGTCGGCCTGGCCGTTCTTGATCCGCAGGTACTGAGCAATCACCTGCAGGGCATTGAGGTGCTGGCGCTTGTACTCGTGGATGCGCTTGACCTGGACGTCGAACAGCGAGGACGGGTCCACCAACAGGCCGCTTTGGCGGTGGATGTAGTTCGCGAGCTGCCTTTTGCTCGCCAGCTTGGTCTGCTCCCAGCGCTCCAGGAAGTTGCTGTCGTCCTGGTACTGCTCCAGCTGACGCAACTGATCGAGATCCGCGACCCAGCCTTCCCCGATGGTCTCCGCCAGCAGTTGGCGCAGGGGGGGATTCGAGAGGGCAACCCAACGGCGGGGCGTGACCCCGTTGGTCACGTTGGTGAATTTCTCCGGCCAGAGCTCGGCGAATTCCGGGAACAGCTTGGTGCGCACCAACTCGCTGTGCAGGGCCGCCACGCCATTGACGTGGTGGGAGGCCACCGTGGCCAGGTTGGCCATGCGGACCGCCTTGGTTCCCTCCTCGTCAATGATCGAGAGCTTGCGCAGCAGGGCTTCATTGCCCGGGTAGCGCAGACGCACCATTTGCAGGAAGCGCCGGTTGATCTCGTAGATCAGCTCAAGGTGGCGCGGCAGCAGGGAGCCGAAGAGCGGCAGCCCCCACTTCTCCAGCGCCTCCGGCAGCAGGGTGTGGTTGGTGTAGGCAACCGAGCGGCAGGTGATGTCCCAGGCCTGGTCCCACTCCAGATGCTTGTCGTCGATCAGCAGGCGCATCAACTCGGCCACCGCGATGGCCGGGTGGGTGTCGTTGAGCTGAACCGCCCAATGGTCCGGGAATTCCTGGATGGGGATGCCCCGCTGATCCAGGCTGCGCAGCATGTCCTGCAGGGAGCAGCTCACGAAGAAGTGCTGCTGCTTCAGCCGCAGGCGGCGGCCCTCATCGGTGCCGTCGTTGGGGTAGAGCACCTTGGAGAGGGTTTCACTGCCCACCTTCTCCTCGACGGCGCCGTAGTAATCGCCGATGTTGAAGGCGTAGAAGTCGAAACTCTCGCTGGCATCAGCCCGCCAGAGGCGCAGGCGATCGCAGGTGTTGACCCGGTAGCCGAGTACCGGCACATCGTGGGGAACGCCAATGGCGTGTTCCTCGGGGATCCAGCGCACCCGGTAGTTCCCGCGCTCGTCGCGGTAGCTCTCGGTGCGGCCGCCGAAGCCCACGAAACAGGCCTGATCCGGGTGGGGAATTTCCCAGGGCCAACCGCCCTTGAGCCACTTATCGGTGATCTCCACCTGCCATCCGTCGCGGATCAGCTGATCGAAGATGCCGAACTCGTAGCGGATCCCGTAGCCCGTGGCAGGGATCTCGAGACTGGCCAGCGATTCCATGAAGCAGGCCGCCAGGCGCCCCAGGCCACCGTTGCCGAGGCCGGGCTCTTCTTCCACCTCAAGGATTTCCTCGAGATGGTCGATCCCGAAGCGGCGCAAGGCTTCGGCGGCAGCGTCCTGGATGCCCAGCATCAGCAGGTTGTTGCCCAGCTGCGGGCCAATCAGAAATTCCGCTGAGAGGTAGGCCACCACACGCGTCGGGGTGGCATTGATCGCCTCGATGCCCGCCAGGTAGCGGGTCATCAGCCGGTCGCGCACGGCATGGCTCAGGGCCAGGTAGAGGTCGTGGCGGCTGGCGGTGGGAGCCAGCTTGCCCAGCGTGTAGAAGAGGTGCTCGGCCATGCCGTCGAACACATCGTCAGCCGTGTGTCCGCTGCGGTCTGGGTCCGCGTAGCAGCCTGGGGTGGGCAGTTGCAGGCGCCGGGGGGTGGTTTGTTCGCTCATCAGGCCACCTCACTCCACTGCCAGTTGTTGATTTCGGGGGCGTCCATGCCGTGCTGATGGGCGTAGGCGCGATGGGAAAGGATCGCCTCCTTCATCCGTTCTTTGACATGGGCGGCGCGTGACCCTAAGCCGGGGACCCGGTCAATCACATCAATCACCAAATTGAAGCGGTCGATCTGGTTGTTCATCGCCAGCTCCAGCGGGGTGTTGATGTTGCCTCGTTCCTTGTATCCGCGGACGTGGAAGTTGGCGTGGTTGCGCCGCCGGTAGGTCAACCGGTGGATCAACCAGGGGTATCCATGGAAGTTGAACAGCACCGGGCGATTTGTGGTGAACAGTGTGTCGAAATCCCGATCGCTCAGGCCATGGGGATGCTCGCTGGGTTGCGTCAGGGCAAAGAGCTTCACCACATTCAGGACGCGCACCTTGAGGTTGGGGATCTCCTGGCGCAGGATCTGGACGGCGGCCAGGGTTTCTTTGCTGGGGATGTCCCCGGCGCAGGCCATCACCACGTCCGGTTCATCGGGGCCTGGACCGGTGTGGTCGTTGCTGGCCCAGCTCCACAGGCCGATGCCCTTGGCCACATGAGCGCGGGCCTGCTCCAGCGTGAGGTACTGGAGGTGCTTCTGCTTGTCGCTCACGATGATGTTGCTGACATCGGGCTCCAGCAGGGCCTCTTCGGCCACGGCCAGCAGGCAGTTGGCATCTGCGGGTAGGTAGACGCGCACCACGTCACCGCTCTTGTTGCCCGCCAGGTCGATGAAGCCCGGGTCCTGATGGGTGAAGCCGTTGTGGTCTTGGCGCCAGACCGTGGAGGAGATCAGGCAGGTCCAGGGGCCGATCGAGGCGCGCCAGGGCGCGTGGTGCCGGCAGCTCTCCAGCCATTTGGCGTGCTGGTTGAACATCGAGGCGATCACGTGGGCGAAGGCCTCGTAGGTGTGGAACAGGCCGTAGCGGCCGGTCAGGAGGTAGCCCTCGAGCATTCCCACCAGGGTGTGTTCGCTGAGCATCTCCACGACCCTCCCCTCGCGCGAGAGCTCTCCGCCATCGGCGTCTTCCGGGCGGAGCTCCTCCATCCAGACCTTCTTGCTTTGCGCGTAGATGGCCTGCAGACGGTTGGAGGCCGTTTCATCAGGGCCGAACACCCGCAGGTTGTCGGGGTTCTGGGCGATGGCATCGCGCAGCAGTTCCCCCAGGGGTGCGGTGTTCTCGTGGAGGCTTTGGCCGGGGGCCAGTACGGGGACGGCGTAGGTCTCCCGGGGCGGCAGGTTGAGCTGACGGCGCAGCAGGCCCCCATTGGCATGGGGACTGGAGCCCATCCGCCGGGTCCCCTGGGGCGCCAGAGCCTGGAGTTCTGGCCGTAGGCGCCCATCCGCCGTGAAGAGTTCCTCGGGCCGGTAGCTGCGCAACCACTGCTCCAGTTGCTGCAGTTGGGCCGGATCCGTTTTGGGATTGGGCAGCGGCACCTGATGGGCTCTCCAGGAGCCTTCGATCCGATGGCCGTTCAGCTCCTTGGGGCCGCTCCAGCCCTTGGGTGAGCGCAGCACCAGCATCGGCCAGATGGGGCGCTTGGCTTCCCCGCTGCGGCGGGCCTCGGCCTGGATCGTCTGGATCCGGCTGATCGCGTCGTCCATGGCCGCGGCCATGGCCTGGTGCATGGGGCCGGGCTCGGATCCTTCGACGAACAGCGGATCCCAGCCATAGCCGCGCATCAGGCTTGCCAGCTCCTCCCTGGGGATGCGCGCCAGCAGGGTCGGGTTGGCGATTTTGTAGCCGTTGAGGTGCAGGACCGGCAGTACGGCGCCGTCTGAGATCGGGTTGAGGAACTTGTTGATGTGCCAGCTGGTGGCCAGGGGACCGGTTTCCGCCTCGCCATCTCCGACGCAGGCCAAGGCGATCAGATCCGGGTTGTCGAAGACCGCGCCGCAGGCGTGGGAGAGCACGTAGCCCAGTTCGCCGCCCTCATGAATGGAGCCGGGGGTCTCTGGGGTGCAGTGGCTGCCGATGTGCCCGGGAAAGGAGAACTGCTTGAAGAAGCGTTTGAGCCCCTCGCGGTCCTGTGATTTGTCTGGATAGACCTCGGAATAGGTCCCATCGAGGTAGGTGGGCCCGAGCACGCCCGGGGCTCCATGTCCCGGCCCCGACAGGTAGATCATCTCCAGGTCATGGCGCCGGATCACCCGGTTGGCATGGGCCCAGATGAAGGCTTGTCCGGGGCTGGATCCCCAGTGCCCCAGCAGGCGGTTCTTGATGTGCTCCGGCCTCAGGGGCTCCGCCAGCAGGGGGTTGTCCTGCAGGTAGATCATCCCGACAGCCAAGTAGTTGGCGGCTCGCCACCAGGCATCCAGCAGGTCGAGATCTGTCTCTGGGCGGTGGCTGACAGGCAGGGAGCTCATCGGCAGGGCAGGCGAGCTTTGGGCGGAACGTAGCCGTGATCACATTTGTTGGCGGCGCCGGGCGAGACTCTCGTGCGGAATTGCCCACGCCAGCTCATGCCCGAGATCGGGGCTCATCAGCTCGAGGTCGCCGAAACCCTGATTGGGGTGGGCCGCTTTCTGGTGATTTTTGTGGCGGCTCGTCTCCTGGCGGAGCTGCTGGTGCGCCTGCAGCTGCCCACGATCCTGGGGGAGCTCATCGCAGGCGTGATCATCGGCGCCTCCGGGCTGCATCTGATCGTGCCACCGGAGACCCAGGCGGCCGTCGCCAACTGGGCTTTGCAGCTCATGGGTTCCTTGGCTGATGTGCCTGCGGAGATGGTTGGGGAGGTCTATAGCGAAACCTTCCCGAGCCTCCAGGCGGTGGCCACGTTGGGGTTGTTTGCCCTGCTGTTCCTCACCGGCCTCGAGAGCGAACTCGATGAGCTGGTGGCGGTGGGGGCTCAAGCCACCACCGTGGCCGTGGCGGGGGTGGCCGTGCCATTCGCCCTCGGCACCCTCGGGTTGATGGCGATCTTTCATGTGGATGTCATCCCGGCGGTCTTTGCTGGCGCGGCCATGACCGCCACCAGCATCGGCATCACGGCCAGCGTCTTCGGTGAGCTGAAGATGCTGCGCTCCCGGGAAGGTCAGATCGTCATCGGGGCTGCGGTGCTCGACGACATCCTCGGGATCGTGATCCTTGCGGTGGTGGTGAGCCTGGCGGGTGGGGGCAGCCTTGAACTGGGGCCGATCCTCAAGTTGGTTGCGGCCGCCGTGGTCTTCGTGGTGGCGGCCATCGGTCTGAGCCGTACTGCGGCGCCGGGGTTCGACTGGCTGATTGATCGCCTGAAGGCCCCCGGCGATGTGGTGGTGGCCTCCTTCGTGGTCCTCACCCTTTGTTGTTTCGCCGCGACTGCCATCGGTCTGGAGGCGGCTCTAGGGGCTTTTGCGGCCGGCTTGATCCTGAGCAAGTCCAATCACACCCACGCCATTGAGGCCGCGGTGAAGCCTGTGGTGGCCCTGTTCGCCACGATCTTCTTCGTGCTGATTGGCACGGGCATGGATCTGTCGGTGCTGAACCCGTTGGATCCCGCCAACCGGGCTGGTTTGGTGATTGCCGCCTTCCTGCTCACCGTGGCGATCCTGGGCAAGGTGGTGGCTGGCTGGAGCTTCCTCTCCAAGGAGCCCACCAACCGTCTGGTGGTGGGTCTTGGGATGATGCCCCGCGGCGAAGTGGGCTTGATCTTCCTGGGGCTGGGCACCCAGGCCAAGCTGCTCAGCCCGGCCCTGGAGGCCGCGATTCTGTTGATGGTGATTGGCACCACCTTCCTGGCGCCGATCCTGCTCAGACTGGTGCTGGCTGGCAAGAGTGATGGACCCGACCTCGACCCCCTCGCCGAAATCCCCACTTGAGGGTTGGGGCCTCAGCTGGGGTGGTTGGCTCGATAACCGCCACGGTGAGTGGTGGCTGCTGGCGCAGTTGGCGCTGATCACGGCGCATCTGTTGCCCCCCTGGCCGGCGCCAGGCAGTTGGGGGTACGCCTGGCCCCTGCCGATCGCCATCAGCGGTGCTGTGCTTTTTGTCGTTGGCTTGCTGTTGGCGGCCCAGGCCTTTTGGCGGCTGGGGCCCAGCCTGACGCCCCTGCCGGACCCCAAGCCCGGTGCGGCCTTGGTCACCACGGGTGCCTATGGCCGCTGCCGGCATCCCCTCTATCAGGCCGTGTTGCTCTGTTCCCTTGGAGTGGTGCTCGCTCTGGGCAGCCTGCTGCACCTGGCCTTGCTGCTCGGACTTTGCGCCGTTCTCGGGGGGAAGGCACGCCGGGAGGAGCGGTTCTTGCTGCAGCTGCATCCCGGCTACCGCGATTACCGCCGCAGCACGCCAGCCATTGTTCCTGGACTTCCCTGGCTGGACTGGCGGTCCTGAGTTAGAGCCCGCGCTCCTCCAGCTGGGTTGCTGCCCGTTCGAACACCTCGGGGCCGGCCGTGCGGGC
>JBMSIW010000025.1:0-19554 GCA_049418265.1 Vulcanococcus sp. | reverse complement strand
CGGTTCAAGAGGTTGTTAGCGCCGTTGTCGTTACCGGCAGCTTCAACTGGAGCCCGTCAGCTGCCCATCAGAACGATGAGGTGCTGCTGGTGATCCCATCGCGCCTGCAGCGCAAACTCACGCGCAACCGCCAGCGCTGCGGCAGTGGAATCAAGCGAGCTTGAAGGACCATAAAAAAGGCGCCTGTTCGACCAGCGCCTTGAGAATCCCCATCCCCATCGGAGATGTGCCAACGCTATGGGGCCTAAGTCGAGCGCGCTATCGGTACAAACACCGATCAGAGCAGAACCTCCAACGCAGGCATCTCGGCCTGAAGTGCCAGGGCCCGCTGATGCAACAGCTCCACCAGAGCCGCGACCCGTGGTTGTGCCTGATCGTCCTGCCGCACCACCAGTGCATCGCCAACCATCAGCCCGACGTCGAGCGGCAGGACGGCATTGGGTAATGGGAACAGCTTCAAGGTGTAAGCCGTGGCATAACCGACCATGAACTGCTCAAGAGCCAAGCCCTCCCATTTCGAGACCTGATACCGGGGAGCGCGCGAGGGACCACTCCACAACCCGGCAGCCTTCAGATGAGCTTCCATCTTGGGGAAAGCCCCATCCGGCAGAGCCAGGGAGGGGAACGCCTGCAGGTCCTGCAACGACAGAGCGCTCCCGCGCTGCAGCAAGGGATGACCGGGGGGAACCGTGAGCAGGGTGGGCTGACGGGTCAGATGAACAACCGCAAAGTCGGGGTCGTCATCCGGCACATCTGGAGACACCCCAAGCCATGCATCAATCACCCCATCGCGCAACAACTGAAGCGGTGAATGAATCTCAAGAAAATCAAACCCACCACAAATCCAGCCCTCCGGGGCAGGATCAAGCAATAGAGGCCCATTGCAATATTGCGCCTCAATGCGCAGGGGTTGATGGCGCTGCCAGCGGTAGTGCCGATGCACCTCACGCTGGCAATTCAACAGGTGGGAATCACCGGAAAAACTCCATTCCCCTCCCACACGGTGAAGCTCGAGTCCAAAAATGTTCGCCACCTGAGCGGCTGCACGACTCACCGTGGACTGGGAACAGCCCAACCGCTCTGCCGCCCGCTCACCCGTTCTCAGCCAGACCAGCAGATCAAACGCGTTGAGTTGTTCAACGCTGACCACCACCGCTGTGTCCCGCTCCATCAGAGCCGTCAGCGTACAAGCCATCCACCAGCTTTCTTCGGCATTGGGAAGGCAACCGGCAGCTTTTGAGCTCTGCTGCAAAGAGCAGCGTTATGCAGGGGTGTTCCCGCAGAAACAGCATGCGGATCCAGCGCCATGGCCACGTTCTGCTGCTGCTATGGCAGAACAAACAGGAGGGCTGGATCCATACCCTCTGGATTGATCTTCTGCATCCCAGGCGCAGCAAAAAGCTGGTCCTGGGCTGAGGCCAGCCACCGAAGGACCATTTCGATCCAAGATGGTCGGGCCTGCCTTAAGACCCATGCGCTCTCTGCAACAGGCCGCCTCAGCCGCCCTGCTCTCGAGCGGTGTCTGGATCGCCAGTGCAGCAGAACCGCTGCGGGCCCAGGGTTATGTCCCCTTCCCCAGCACAGAGAGCCTGCGGGAGGTGCAACTGGTAGCCCTGGCCTGCGCCCGCGACAACAGTGAAGAGCGCTGCAAGGCCGCACGCGATCTGGCCGATCCACTGCTGGATCATCCGCGTCTGCCGGCCAGCTGCAAGGACCTGCTCTGGAGCATCACGGAAAACGCAAGAGCTGCGAGCAGCAACAGCTTTGAGCGGCGCAACAGCATCTCGGATCCAGCTGAGCGCCTGCTGTTGGTCTGCCGCAGCGCGGAAAAACCAGCACCTGAGCAGAAGGGGCCAGGCCCCTCACCTGAGAAGAAGAAGAGCGGCTTTGGCTTCGGTGGCAGCTAACTGGCCTGCAGGGAGCGCTGAGGCCAGAACATCGGTCTAACTTGGTGCCCCCTCGGCCCCCGGCGATGACCAGCAGCGTGCTTCAGATCGCTCTTGAGCAGCCTTTCAGCGATCAAAAGCCGGGGACCTCTGGTCTACGCAAGAGCAGTCGCCAGTTCGAGACACCGCACTACCTAGAGAGCTTCATCGAGGCCATCCTGCGCACCGTGCCAGGGGTCGCCGGAGGCACCCTGGTGGTTGGCGGTGACGGCCGTTATGGCAATCGCCGGGCCATCGACGTGATCAGCCGCATGGCCGCCGCCCACGGTGTGGCGCGGATCATCACGACCACCGGCGGAGTCCTCTCCACGCCGGCGGCCTCTCACCTCATCCGCCAGCATCAGGCCACCGCAGGCATCATCCTCTCGGCCAGCCACAACCCGGGCGGTCCGGAGGGGGACTTCGGGGTCAAGGTCAATGGCGCCAACGGCGGCCCTGCCCCCGAATCCCTCACCGACGCGATCTACGCCTGCAGCAAGAGCCTCGACGGCTACCGCATCCTCGATGGAGCCCCGATCAACCTCGATGTGGTCGGCCAGCAGACGGTGGGCGATCTCCAGCTGGAGGTGATTGATGGGGTCGATGACTACATCGCCTTGATGCAGAAGTTGTTCGACTTCGATCAGATCAAGGCACTGATTCAAAACGACTTCCCCATCGCCTTTGATGCGATGCACGCGGTCACCGGCCCTTACGCCACCCGCCTGCTGGAAGGTCTTCTGGGCGCTCCCGCAGGAACCGTCCGCAACGGCCAGCCCCTGGAGGACTTTGGCGGCGGGCATCCCGACCCGAACCTCACCTACGCCCACGATCTGGCCGAGCTGTTGATGGACAGCGACGCCTACCGCTTCGGTGCCGCCTGCGACGGCGATGGGGATCGCAACATGATCCTGGGCAACCGCTGCTTCGTGAACCCCAGCGACAGCCTCGCGGTGCTGACCGCCAATGCCACCCTCGCGCCGGGTTATGCCCAAGGGCTCTCGGGCGTCGCCCGCTCGATGCCCACCAGTGCAGCGGTGGATGTGGTGGCCAAGGAGCTCGGCATCGAATGCTTCGAGACACCAACGGGCTGGAAGTTCTTCGGCAACCTGCTGGATGCCGGGCGGATCACCCTCTGTGGCGAGGAGAGCTTCGGCACCGGCAGTAACCACATCCGCGAAAAGGACGGTCTCTGGGCCGTGCTGTTCTGGCTGCAGATCCTGGCCCGCAAGCGCTGCTCGGTGGCCGAGATCATGAACGACCACTGGAAGCGCTTCGGACGGCACTACTACTCGCGCCATGACTACGAAGCCATCGCCAGCGAGAAGGCCCATGGCCTCTATGACCGTCTCAAGGGCATGCTCACCAGCCTGGTCGGCCAGGACTTCGCCGGTCGCAAGATCAGCACGGCCGATGACTTCAGCTACAGCGACCCGGTCGATGGCTCCCTGACCACCGGCCAGGGACTGCGCATCCTGCTGGATGACGGCAGCCGCGTGGTCTTCCGCCTCTCGGGGACAGGAACTCAGGGCGCCACGCTGAGGGTCTACCTGGAGAGCTACGTGCCCAGCAGCGGCGATCTCCATCAGGATCCCCAGGCGGCCCTCGGCGATCTGATCGCCGCGGCAGATCAGCTGGCGGAAATCAAAACCCGCACGGGCATGGACCGGCCCACCGTGATCACCTGATCAGCGTCTACGCCTTGGTCTCAGCGGCAGGGGCGCCAAACCAGCGCTCCTCCAGATTTTTGATGGCGACGTAGAAGGGCGGGACCACACCCAACGACAGCACGGTCGCCACCAGCAGGCCCCCGAAGATCACGGTGCCGAGGGACTGCTGACTGTTGGCTCCGGCGGTGGTGGCCACCACCAGGGGCAGGAATCCGGCCAACGATGCAATCGCGGTCATGAGAATCGGGCGCATCCGCGATTCCGCGGCCGCCATGGCGGCATCGGCGTAACTCATGCCTGATTCCAGGTGCTGCTCGGCGACCTCGACAATCAAGATTCCGTTTTTGGCAGCCAAACCAATCAAGGTCACCAAGCCGACTTGGGCATAGATATTGAGATCGATCGAGCGCAGGGAGAGGAAGACCAAGGCTCCGAGCATGGCCAGGGGCACCGTCATCAAGATGATCACCGGCGTCACATAGCTCTCGTATTGCGCAGAGAGCACCAGATAGACGATCAGCACCCCAAGCCCGAACACAAGAACACTGGCGCTTCCTGCCGACAGCTGAAGGGCCGCAATACCGGTAAAGGCGTAGCCAATGTTGTTGAAATCGAGGTTCTTGAAGATCTGCTGGATCGCCGTGAGGGCCTGACCAGAGCTCTTGCCGAGCGCTTCAGCGCCCTGAACCAGAATCGTCCGGTAGAGGTTGTAGTGGCTGATCACCGGCGGTGCACTGGAGAGCTCCGCCGAGGCGAACTCCGAGACCTGCACCAACTTGTTATCACGATTTCGAACGTAGTAACTCAGAACATCCTCGAGATTGCTGCGCTCCTCCGGTTGCGACTGCACATAGATGTTGCGGACCTGACCGCTCTCATAGGTGAGACCGGAATAGTTACCGCCAGCCAGCACAGCGATGGTCTGCATCGCCTGCTGGAAGTCGACATTCAACGTGCCAAGGATTGAGCGGTCAATCTTGAGTCCAAAGGCCGGGGCACTGGGCACAAACTGGGTGTACAGCGAGGAGAACTCCCCGCTGGACTGACCTGTGCTGACCAGCTGCTGAGCCAAGTCGTTGAGCTGGGTGAAGGTGTAGGCGCCGTTGCTCAGGTCGTTGAACTGGAAGTAGAAACCGCCCTGTGCTGAGAAACCCGGAATCGCAGGCGGCTGGGAGGCGACTGCCAGCGCCGAATCAAATTTCGAGAGCTTCTCATTCAGTCGGGCGACGATCGCCGGAGCCTTGTTATCCGCGCCGGAGCGCTCTTCCAAGGGCTTGAAGCCATAGAAGAACAAGCCTTGATCCGGACTATTGCCATTGAAGCCGGCTCCGCTGATCACACTGCCGGCAACAATGTCCTCTTCTTCACTCAAGACCTTGGCAATCTGAGCACCCACCTTCTGGGTCTGGGATAGGGAAGCCCCGTTCTGCAGCTGGAAGATGCCTAAGCCGTAGCCCTGATCCTCCTCCGGAATAAACGCCGACGGCAACGCGTTGAAGGCGATCGCCGTGACCACGATGCCACTGGCTAAACCCATCAGGATCAAACGCCGCCGCTGGATCAACACCCTCAGCAGATCGGCGTAGGCCTGCTCTAAGCGATGGAACCACGCGTTAAAGCCATCGAAGATCTCAGAGAGCCGGCTACCAGCAAAGCCAAACAGCAGCACCCCAAAGATGTAGGCACCAATGCCAAATGAGGCGGCACTGAAATGGCCAAAGGCCAGGCCCACAACAATGCCGGCCACCGTCGCAGTCCACCCTTTCGGCCGTGGCGGCTTCTCGGCCTTCAGGATGAGACCCGCCATCATCGGCGAGAACGTGAGTGCGTTGAACGTTGAGATGGCAATGGCAAAGGCGATCGTGAGAGCGAACTGGCGGTAGATGATCCCGATGCCGCCGGGATAGAAGGCCACGGGCACAAACACGGCCATCAACACAAGAGAGGTTGCGATCAACGCACCGATCAGCTCACCCATGCAGGCCAGGGCCGCTTGCCTGGGCTTCATGCCACTTTCCAGGTTCTTCGCGACAGCCTCAATCACCACAATGGCGTCATCGACGACCAGACCTGTCGCCAAGACCAACCCCAACAGGGTGAGTTGGTTGATCGAGAAACCAAAAGCCTTAATGAAGGCAAAGGTTCCCACCAGGGAAATCGGAATCGCCAGGCTGGGAACCACCGTGGCGCGCCAATCCTGAAGGAACAAAAACAGGATCACCAGCACCAGCACAATGGCCAGACCCAGCGCATCGGTGACGCCGTCAACGGCGGATTCAATGAACTGGCCGACGTTGTAGATCTCCTGGACCGTGATACCCGGTGGCACCTGAGAGCGGAACTGATCCATCAGCTGAACCACCGCCTCACTGACCTGAAGCGCGTTACTTTCCGGCGTCTGATACACGCCCACCGTGATCGCGGGGTAGTTGTTGGTATCCACCCCGGCGGTCGCGAAGGTGTTGAAGCCGTAGGTGGCTTCACCCACATCCGCCAAGCGCAGCAAGTTGCCCGCCGGCGACTTACCGACAATCAGCTTGTTGAGCTGATCAACGGATACAAGGTTGCCGTTGTTCTCCACCAGGATCGGATAGGTGAAGAGCTGGTTGCCGCCGGCCGGAGGGCCACCGACCAAGCCACCGATCGCCACGGAGTTCTGACTGCGCACCGCAGCCACCACCTGATCGGCAGTGAGCTGATTGGCGGTGAGCTTGTTGGGATCGACGAACAACCAGAAGGCCGGGTTACTACCGCCGAAGAGCGTGGCCTGGGCCACACCAGGAATGCGCTCCAACTGGTAGTAGAGCTGCTCGTAGATCAGTCCATTGATATAGGCCCGATCAAACTGCCCCTGGGTGGAGCTCACCTGATACGCCAGCAGAATCGAAGGCGTGGTCTGCAGCACCGAGACGCCCGTCGCACTCACCTGCTGGGGCAGCTGAGGCATGGCCAGGGAAACGCGGTTTTGCACGTTCACCTGGTCGATATTGATATCCGTTGTCTCATCGAAGAACACGTTCACCGTGCTGGTGCCGGTGTTGGTGCTCAGCGAAGAGATGTAGGCAGCACCGGGAACACCGTTGATTTGCTGCTCCAGCACATTGGTGACCGCTTGCTCCGTCACCAGAGAGTTCGCGCCGCTGTAGTTGGCCACCACCTGAATCTGTGGCGGCGCAATATTGGGCAGGTTTTCAATGGGCAGGCTGGGGATAGCAATCAAGCCCACCAGCACAATCAGGATGCTGCAGACGGTCGTCAGGACCGGCCGCTTGATGAAATTATCGGAGAGCGACATGGCGGATCCTCAGTTGCTGACCGCGCTGCTCGACACTTTCACCGGCAGGCCGGTGCGCAGCAGAGCGGTATTGCTGACCACCACACGCTCTCCTTTCTGAAGACCAGAGATCAGCTGGTAGCGGTTGTTCTGGAGCTGACCGAGCTTGACGGGTGTTTGAACGACAATCGACGTCGAGGCAGGCAAGGCCTCTAACTTCTTCTTCTGCGCTTCTGGCACCGTTGGCGAGTCCTTGATCTTCGGGAGGGCCTGCGAGAGCGGGACCACGCGGTAAACAAACGGCTGCTGAGCCTGCATCAAGACGGCCGTCACAGGAACCGAGAGAGCGCTGGAGCTACCCGTGATGATCCGATTTTTCACAAACTGTCCTGTCTTGAGCTTGCCATTGGCGTTAGCGAAGGTGGCCTTAACCAGCACAGTATTTGGCGACGACGTACTACCGCTGACGCCAAAATAGGGCGAAATAAAGACCACCTTTCCCGTTGCCATCTGCGGCGGGTTGGTCTGAGTTGCGAGTTTCACAACTTGCCCCATGGACACACTCAGAGCCTGAGTGGCGGGCACATCCATCAAGGTCCAAAGATTTGAATTATCGACAATGCCGGTAATCGCTTGCCCCTGACGGACGTAATCGCCGATCTTGACCGTATCGAGATCACCGATCTCTCCACTGATCGGCGCAGTGACATATTTATATCCCAAGGTGGCGGCATCGGCCCTGACTCGATCTCGGCTTTGAATCGCCTGAGTCACATATTGATCGCGCTGCTTGGTCGAAACAGCACCCTGCTCATTCAAAAAGATGTACCGCTCTGCATTCAGACGGTCCTTACGGGCCTCAGCTTTGCTGGCATCCAGAGCAGCGCTCTGTTGAACGTTGTCCAGCACCAAGATGGGCTGCCCAGCTTTCACGCGATCGCCCTGGCTGACCAGGATCTTCACCACGCGCCCATCAATTTCAGGCCGCAGGGCCACATCCGTCGTGGAGCTGAGCTGACTAATCACCTCAATCGAGGGATTGAACTCGGCAGTGCCAACCGCTTCGACCTGAACAAGCAGGGGGGGGCGCTGGGGAGCTTTGGAAGCGCAGGCGCCGATCAACACTGTCAAGGGCAGGGTTGCGAGAAGGCGCCGCACAGCCGTGGCTCAGGTCCCAGAAACCTAGGGACGTCTGGATGCTTTTTGCATCGCATGATGGAGATCGACACCCCAGCGCCTGCAGTGTGAGCGATCTGTTCAGCCACCACGGTGAGCAGCTGCGGCAGCAGCTAGCGCCCCTGGCCGATCGCCTACGCCCGCGCACGCTCGATGAATTTCAAGGCCAGGAGGAGATCCTGGGGCCCGGACGTCTCCTGAGGCGCGCCATCCAGGCCGATCGCGTTGGCAATCTGATCTTCTATGGCCCGCCTGGAGTGGGCAAAACAACGCTGGCTCGGATCATTGCCGCCAGCACCCGCGCGCACTTCAGCAGCCTGAACGCCGTGCTCGCCGGCGTCAAAGACCTGCGCCATGAAGTCGATGAGGCCAAGCGTCGGCTCGATCAGCACGGACTGCGCAGCTTGCTGTTCATCGATGAGGTGCATCGCTTCAACAGCGCCCAACAAGATGCCCTGCTCCCCTGGGTGGAAAACGGCACCGTCACCTTGATCGGCGCCACCACGGAGAACCCGTTCTTCGAGGTGAACAAAGCGCTGGTCAGTCGCTCTCGCCTCTTTCGCCTGCAGCCCTTGGAGAGCAGGCACCTGCATGAATTGCTGCAGCGGGCCCTCAGCGATCGGGAACGGGGCTACGGGGATCGCCCCGTGGTGATCGCGACTGAAGCCGCGGCCCACCTGGTGGATGTGGCGGGAGGTGATGCGCGCAGCCTGCTCAATGCGCTTGAGCTGGCCGTAGAGACGACGGTGCCTGATGACGATGGCCAGATCGCCATCACCCTGGCCATTGCCGAGGAGTCGATTCAGCAGCGGGCCGTGCTGTACGACAAGCAGGGCGATGCCCACTTCGACACCATCAGCGCCTTCATCAAATCGCTGCGAGGCAGCGACCCAGACGCCGCCCTCTTTTGGCTGGCGCGCATGGTGGAAGCCGGCGAGAACCCCCGCTTCATCTTCCGGCGGATGCTGATCTCGGCAGGAGAGGACATCGGCCTGGCAGATCCCCAGGCGATGGTGGTGGTGGAGGCCTGCGCCGCAGCCTTTGAGCGGGTCGGCTTGCCCGAGGGGCTCTACCCCCTAGCCCAGGCGGCGCTCTACTTGGCGAGCACCGAAAAGAGCAACAGCCTCCTCGGTTTCTTTGACGCCCTCAAAAGCGTCAAAGCCACGAGCCGTCAGCAGGTGCCCGCTCATCTGCGTGATGCCAACCGCGATGGCAAGGCCTTCGGCGATGGGGTGGGATACCGCTACCCCCATGCCTACGCAGAGCATTGGGTGGCACAGCAATACCTACCCGGGAATCTGCAGGGGCAGGTGTTCTGGCAACCCGGTGAACTGGGTTGGGAAGGAGCGCGCCGTCAGCTCCTGCAGCAGCGGCGAGCCGCCCAGCTGGCCAGCGCCGTGGAGCACCAGCAGGAGCTGGGAGACATCCTCAGCAGCAGCCCCGATGACCCCGCCTTGGAGCGCTGGCTGCAGCGCCAGGCCTCCAGTGAGGGCGAGCGGCTGGACCGGTTGCGCCGGGAACTCTGGCAGGGGCACAGCTGGCAGCGCCACGACCGTGTCCTCATCCTGGAAGCCCACTCCCTGCTGTGGGCGCTCGATCCTCTGCAACAGACGCCTGAGGGAGGGGTGGTGATTCAGGCCGCCAGCAGGAGCGACGCAGAACGTCTCACGGCCCAACTGCAACTGCTCGACAGCCTGCAGCGACCGCAATTAATCACGGCGGATGTGGCGCAACTCCGGCAGCATCTCGATGGGCCGCAGCGCTTCGAAGTCATTGGCGGGCGCCATCCCTTCAAACAGCTCGAGGCCGATGTCCTGCCGGATCTCAGCGCGCGCCTGAGCGAGCTGGCCGCTCCGGGATGTCGGCTGCGTCTGCTGTTCAGCAGAGCGCTGCTCGGGCCCGCCGCTGCTCTGCTGCAACTGCCACAACTGCCGGATGCGCTCAAACCGCTCCTGGAGAAAGCGTCGACCCTCGAAGCGGACGATCTCAGCCAAGGTCCTGAGCCCGCGGCACTGGAGCAAGCCCTGGGTCAGTGTGATTGGCAGCTGCAGTGGAAACACTGGGAGGAACCGCTGGAACTGCCGCTCAATGCCGCGCTGCTGGAGCGCTGGTTTGGGGCGAAGGCCCGCTACCGGCAACGGCTCCAAACCGGCCTGAAGGCCAAAGAAATCGACAACCTCGCCGCCGCCCTTCAAGCGCTTGGGCCTGTGTCCCTGCCCCAAAAACTGAGCCATGGCCTGTTGATGGGCCAACAAAAAGCCCCGGCAGTGCCGGGGCTTTGAGTGGTCAACGCCGAAGGGCGCTGAGGATCACCAGAGACCGCGAACAGGCGCAGCCTTGACCGGAGCGGGAGCTTCAGCGGTGTAAGCCGCGATGCAGGCCGGGGTGTTCATGTACCAGCTCAGCAGCGAGGTGGCGCGCTGGCTGTTGTTGATGTCGTTGACATCACACACCTTCATGGCACCTTGCAGGCGCTGGTCGGTGGGGAGCTTCTTCATCATCCCGTAGCTCGACAGCTTGCCGTCGGCAGAGTCGAGGATGATGGCGCTACGCACGGCCTGCAGGCTGTGCTGCTGGCTGTAGTAGGGGGTGTAGTTGTTCTGCTGAATGCTCTCCAGCAGGAACTGTTGACCCTTCTCGGAATAGAGGAAGTTGGCCACAGCGGCCACATCCACGTCGTATTCCTTCTGCAGACCAGCCTGCAGCTCATCCTTCGACCAACCGGAAAGATCCGAGAGGTTCTGAGGAACGGGGTTGGCGATCACCTCGGTACCGCCCAGGGGCAGCAGGGTGTTGGAGCGAACGAAGCCGTAGCTCACCGCACGGGCGGTTTGGGTGGGCAGGTCGCCGGAAGGAAGGATGAAAGTCGGAGCGCCGAAGCGAACACCGGACTGATCCGAGTTGATGGTGGTGGGGCCTGATTGAGGGATGGCCTGTGCGGACAGGCCCGCCATCAGAAAACCAACACCAGCCAAGGGAAGGAGTGCCTTGCGCATGGGTTTGCGAGAGAAGACATCCCCGGTATGGCGAGGCCGAAGTAACAAGCACAACGAAGTGCTCTTTGTTTTAAGAATTGCTGGCGCAAAAAATTACCGCCACTGGGCTGAGGCCACCCCATCACCCACTGCTGCACAGCACCATCCCTCGCGCACATGCCAGGCGCACTCAGGCTTCCAGTCCTGCTCGAGATGCCATAGCTCCTTGCGGTCGTGATTCCAGAGCCAATGGCTCAAATCAGCCGCGATGCTGGAGGCGGACCACTTGATCGCGGCCTCCTTACACACCCAGCTCTCCAGAAAACGGGCCGAGCGTTGCTCCGGCGGCAACGCCAGCAGATCCTTCACTTCTTGAGCCGGGAAAAAGCGTCGTGCCAACGGCTCAGCCTGCAGCGGACGGTCCCAGCGCTCGAGATCAATCCCGATGGGGGCCGGTGACCAGGCCAGGAGCAACGCCTCTGCGCTGTGGCTGATGCTCACGTAACCCTGATCTGCAGCAAGCCGTGGCGGCTGTCCCGGGGGGCTATGGAGCGCCACGGCCTCAGGCTCGCAGCCCAGCACCTGGGCCACACGGGCGCGCAGCTGCGAGCGACTGGAGCGGTAGCGCAGCTGCAGCCGCGCAGGCAAACCGGCGCACCACTGCTCCTCCTGAGCTGAGAGGCGCGATGGTTCCGAACTCTCCAGCGACAGCAACCAGAGCTGGGGCGAAGGCGACGCCACGCCTCTTAGGCTCCCGCCAGTGAGAGACACCAGCCCCCATGGCCCTGCAGGTCGGAGACGTTGCGCCTGATTTCAGCCTGCCCGATCAAAACGGTGAGCGCGTCGAGTTGGCCAGCTTCCGCGGCCAACGGGTCGTCATCTACTTCTATCCGAAGGACGACACCCCTGGTTGCACCAAGGAGGCCTGCAACTTCCGCGACCAGTGGGCGAGCTTTGAGAAGCACGGCATTGCTGTTCTGGGCATCAGCAAAGACGGAGCCGCCAGCCACGGCAAGTTCATCGCCAAATACAGCCTTCCCTTCACCCTCTTGAGTGACGCCGAGCCCTGCCCGGTGGCCGAGAGCTATGGCAGCTATGGCCTCAAGAAATTCATGGGCCGCGAGTACATGGGGATGATGCGCCACACCTTTGTGGTGGATGCAGACGGCAAGATCGAGAAGGCCTACCTGAAGGTCAAAGCCGAGTCCATGGCCGACGACATCCTGAAGGACCTGGGCCTCAGCTGAACGCCAGCGCCGCCAGGGCCTCCATGCAGAGATCCGGGGCCTGGTGCAAACCAGGCACTGACGGCGGCAACAGCGGTGCCAGCTGAGGGCCATCCCCGCCCGTCAGCCAGACACTCCACGTCGCTCCTGCGGCGTCCAACGCAGGCAGATCGGCCACCGCTTGAACCACGGCACCGGCCATGGCCCGCAGGCAGCCCTGCACCATGGCGGCCCCTGTCTCCTGGGGCCAGAGGGCGGCCGGGGGCGCCGGAACCTGGCCCTCAAGCAAGGGCAAGCGGGCGGTGCCGCGGCCCAAACTGCCGAGCTGCAAAGCCAAACCAGGGCTGAGACGACCGCCAAGAAACTGCCCCGCAGCATCAATGCAGGTGAGGCTTAAACAGGTCCCGGCATCCACCACCAGCACCGGCCCCTCTTGCTGGTGCCAAGCCATCCAACCAGCCAGGGCGCGATCCAGCCCCAGCCAAGGCGGCGCCTGGTGCAGCGGCACCTGCTGGAGCTGCAGCTGGCGATCTGCCGGCAACTGAAGGCCCTCGGGAACCGCGCCCACAGCGGCCCACAACCTCAGATCAGTGAGATCTGGGGCCAGAGCCGGTGGATCCTCATGCCAGCAGTGCAGGCGTTGGCCCCGGCGCTCGGCCCAGTGCCAGCGGCTGTTGCCCACCAGCAACAGCTCCGGCACCTCAGATGCCCTCGCCAGCCATGCCGGGCAGGTGAATGCCGCACTCCTGCTTCAGGCCGCCGAAACGGGTGGCACGGCCACTGGTGCTGCCGTCATCGGGGGCGCTGGAGTGCCAGTCGCCCACCGTGGAGTAGCCCCGCTCGAAGAGGGGATGCTGGGGCAGGTCGTTCTCCTGCATGTAATAGAAGACGTCCTTGTTGGTCCAATCCAGCAGGGGCCGCAGGGACCAGCGCCCACGCACCAGCTGCAGCGGTTGCATCGCCTTGCGGTGATCGGTCTGCCCGCCGCGCACGCCGCTCGCCCAGCAGGTCACCGAGAGATCGTTCAGCGCCTGATCCAGAGGCTCCACCTTGCGGATGCGGTGGTAGGTCTCCAGGTCATCCACCTGACCGGTTTCCCAGAGGCGGCCGTGGAGGGCCTCCATGCGCGCCGGGCTCATGCTCGCTTGAGCCACATGCAGCCGCAGACCCAGTCGATCCAGCAGGGTCTGGGCGTACTGATAGGTCTCAGGGGGCAGATAACCGGTATCCACCCAGATCACGGGCACCGGCTGATCCAGCTGACTGATCAGATGCAGGGAGACGGCCGCCTGAATGCCAAAGCTCGTGGTGAGCGCGAAGCCCTCACCAAAGTGCTCAAGGCCCCAACGCATGCGCTCGAGGGCACTGCGCTGCCTGAGCTCCTCGCAGGCGATCTGGGGATCGAGGCTGGGCGCAGTGGTGCTCATGCCCCCATCTTCCAATGTGAAGGGAGATGGTTAGGGTTCGGCCAGCACTTCATTGCCCGCGTCTGCCGTGCCCCCAGCCGAGGTTGAGCCCACCGCGGTGGTGGTGATCGGCGGAGGTTTTGCCGGACTGAACACCGCCTTGCAACTGGCGGCAGCGCCGCAGCCCACCCCTGTGGTGCTGCTCGAGCCCCAGGAGCGTTTTCTGTTTTTACCGCTGCTCTACGAACTGCTCAGCGGTGAGATGCGCCGCTGGGAAATCGCGCCTCGCTACCAGCAGCTGCTGGCCGGCTCCGGGGTGGTGTGGCTGCGGGAGCGGGCGACCCGCATCAACACGAGCACCAAGACCGTTCAGACCAGCACCGGGCGGCAACTGCCTTATCAATCCCTGGTGGTCGCGACCGGTGGGCGTGCGGAAACCTATGGAATTCCAGGGGTCGCTGAACACGCCCTCAGCTTCCGCAGCCTGGAAGACGTGGAGCGCCTGCAGGCCCTCGTGCAGCGACTGCGCCAGCAACAGCGCCCCCTGCAGCGGTTGGTGATCGTGGGTGCCGGCGCGAGCGGCGTGGAACTGAGCTGCAAACTCGCCGATCTGCTCGAGGGCTCAGCCATTGTTGAGCTGATCGAGCAGGGAGCCGACCTCCTCCCTGGATCAAAAGCCTTCAACCGTGATCAGGCCCGCCAGGCCCTGCTCAAGCGGGACATCCGACTGCGCACCAACACGGCCGTCACCGCCGTAGCCGCCGACGGCCTGACCTTGCAGCGCCGGGGCGATGCCGGCAGCACACCGGAACGGCTCAGCTGCGATGGGGTGATCTGGACCGGAGGCCTGGCAGGCCAGGTTCCCGCGTTGGATCCCCCCCTCCCACTGGATGCTCGCGGCCGCCTGATCTGCAACAGCTGCCTGGAGGTCATCGGCGCTGAGGCCCTCTTCGCCATCGGAGATGCCGCGGCCTGTCCCTTCCGGGATGCCGAACAGGCCAGCCACCCAGCCACGGCCCAGGTGGCCTACCAACAGGCCAGCTGCGTGAGCCACAACCTCCGGCAGCAGGCCAGCGGCGCACCGCTGCAGGCCTTCAACTGGAACGACCTCGGGGAGATGCTGGGCTTGGGCGTTGGCCAAGCCAGCATCACCGGCATGGGCGTGACCCTGGCCGGGCCCGGCGCCTTCCAACTGCGGCGCTTGGCCTACATGGCACGGATGCCAGGGCTACCGCAGCAGTTGCGGGTGGCCGGCGCTTGGCTCGCGAACTGGCTATGACACCGCGCCCGCAAGGTCTGCTGCTGGATGCCATGGGCACCCTGATCGGCCTACGCCAATCGGTTGGGGAGAGCTACGCCGCCATTGCTCAGCAACACGACATCAACGCCGAACCAGAGGCCTTGAATGCCGTCTTCCCGCGTCTCTTTCGCCAAGCACCACCTCTGGCCTTCCCAGGCTTGAGCGGAGCCGCGCTCGCCCAGGCCGAACAGCAGTGGTGGAGCGATCTGATCGCGGCCTGCTTTGAAGCCACGGGTCACGCAGGTCCCCTGCCCGAAGCCTTACCGGCAGCGCTGTTTGAGCACTTCGCCGAGGCAGAGCCCTGGCTCGTTTATCCCGATGTGATCCAGCACCTGCAGCGCTGGCGCGAGGCGGGACTGAAATTGGCCGTGGTGAGCAACTTCGATCAGCGCCTGCATCGACTGCTCAGCGCCCTGGAGCTGACGCCCTTGCTGGATGCTGTCGTGGTCTCCTCTGCCGTGGGAGCCGCGAAGCCCGACGCCAGACCCCTGCTCACAGCCTTGGCGGAGCTGGAGCTGGGCCCAGAGCAGGTCTGGCATATCGGTGATAGCCCGGAGGATGAAGCCAGCGCCCGGGCGGCCGGCGTGCGCTGTGTGCTGATCCAGCGGAGCAAGCCCCGCGGCACCCCTTGAAGCAATCCGCTCTTCTGGGCCGCACCAGCGGGTTACGGCCAGCCCAAACCCGTCGGCTGGAGCGCATCAGCCATCGCCGCCATCCCGAAGGCGATGGCTTCGATGAGCTCAGCCTGGAACGGCTGGCGGCTGAGAGTGCGGAACTCGCGCTGCCCCTGAGCCTGGTGGTGGACGGGCGAGGGCTCTGCCGGCTGCTGTGGGTGGGTCCACTGGAGCAATCGGGTCATCTCTTGAATCGACTGCCCGGTGGTCCGCGGCGACAGGGCAGTGATCTGCGACTGGTGACCTGCGCGGGCAAACCCAAACACCTGGCCCCGCAGGCCAGTGAGGCCGTCGTGGGGCTCGACCTCCAACCCAAGCTCTGGCTTCGCTACGTCAACGGCCCTGAACCCGGTGGCCGCTGGCCCGCCGCGGCCTTCATGCCCAGCCGCGACCCCAGCCAACCCTGGGAGTGTTTCGAAGAAGGAGATCTGGCCGATCTCTGCGAGCTGGTCCCACCCGAGCGGAGTGATCCAGGGCCGACGCAGCGGCGCAGTGGCAAAGAACAGGTGCTGCTGCTGGTGCTCAGCCCCGCCGATGCGGAGGCCGCCCGGCGGGAGGTGGCTGAATTGGAAGGGCTGGTGCGCAGCGCCGGAGCCGAACCGATCGGCCTGGTGGCGCAGCGGCAGAGCCACGGGGCCGCAGCATCACTCTGGGGGGAAGGAAAGTTGCGGGAGGCCGCCCTGGAGGCCAGACGCCTGGGGGCCTCACTGGTGGTCACCGATCGGGAGCTCACACCAGCCCAGGCCCGCAACCTGGAGCGCGTCCTCGATCTACCGGTCAGTGACCGCAGCGAGCTGATCCTCGACATCTTTGCCCAGCGGGCCAACAGCGGCGCCGGCCGGCTGCAGGTGGAGCTGGCCCAACTGCGGTACCGCTTGCCGCGCCTGGTGGGGCGAGGCCTGAGCCTGTCGCGGCAAGGGGGTGGCATCGGCACCCGCGGTCCCGGTGAAACCCAGCTGGAAAAAGATCGCCGCGCCATCGCCCGGCGCATCGACAAGCTGCAGCGCGATGTTCAGAAGCTCAGGGAACACCGGGCACGCATCCGCAGCAACCGCCATGGCCAATGCCGGCTGGCCCTGGTGGGTTACACCAATGCCGGCAAGAGCTCACTGCTCAATGCCCTCAGCCGGGCCCAGGGCAGCGAAGCGGTGCTTGCCGAAAACAAATTGTTCGCCACGCTCGATCCGACCACACGCCGCATCAGCCAGGCGAATCCTGCCGGGGGGCCACCGCAGACGCTGCTGCTGACGGACACGGTGGGGTTCATCCGCGACTTGCCGCCCCCCTTGGTGGAAGCCTTTCGCTCCACCCTGGAGGAAGCCCTCGATGCCGATGAACTGCTGCTGGTGGTGGACCTCTCCGATCCAGGGTGGGCCGAGCAACTGCAAACGGTGCATCGCATCCTCGATGACCTGGGCAGCGAGGCTCCGCGCCAGCTCATCGCCAATCAGATCGACCGCTGCCCTGCGACGGCCCTCGAGCAAGCCCGCCAGCTCAGCCCGGAGGTGGTCTTTGTGTCCGCCACCTCGGGACTGGGGCTCGAGCGCCTCAAACAGGTGCTGTTCGACACCGAGAGTCGTCAGTCACCGGCTTAGGTGTGCCACGATCCGCCCACAAGAGTTCACCAATCCCTGCCATGACGCTGCAGCTCGGCGACACCGTGCCCGATTTCACCCAGAACTCCCAACTGGGTCCGATCAACCTCTACGACTTCGCCGGCGATAGCTGGGTGGTGCTGTTCTCCCACCCCGCCGACTACACCCCGGTGTGCACCACCGAGCTGGGTGAGGTGTCGCGCCTGCGCTCCGAGTGGGAGAAGCGCAATGTCAAGACGATCGCCCTGAGCGTGGACTCCGCTGAGAGCCATGGCGGCTGGATCTGCGACATCAACGAGACGCAGAACACCACGGTCGACTACCCGATCCTCGCCGATGAGGACAAGAAGGTGAGCGATCTCTACGGGATGATCCACCCCAACTCGCTCAACAACCTCACGGTGCGTTCGGTGTTCATCATCGACCCCAACAAGAAGCTGCGTCTGCAGATCACCTACCCCGCCAGCACCGGCCGGAATTTCCAGGAGATCCTGCGGGTGATCGACTCCCTGCAGCTCACCGACCACCACCAGGTGGCCACCCCGGTGAACTGGAAAGACGGCGAGGACTGCGTGGTGGTGCCCTCCATCCCCACCGATGAGGCCCGCAGCAAGTTCCCCAAGGGCGTCACCGAGATCAAGCCCTACCTGCGCATGACCCCGCAGCCCAACAAGTGAGTTCTTGAGGCTCGCTTTCCCCTTCCAGCCCCCGGAGAATGACCGGGGGCTTTTTTGTGGCCATGCGGGTGTTGGGTCTGATGAGCGGCACCAGCGCCGATGGCGTAGATGCGGTGCTTGCCGACTTTCAGGGCTGTCCGCGCTCACCGCGTTGGCAGCTGCTGGAGCGAGCCTTCGTGCCCTATGAGGCCGAGCTGCGTGACCAGCTGATCGGCTTGAGCCAGGGGCAACCCGCTTCTGCCGAGGTGCTGTTGGCCCTGACGGAAGCCGTGACAGAAGCCCAGGCGGCAGCGGCCCAGGCCTGTGACCCCCGTGGCCGGGCCGAACTGGTGGGCTGCCACGGGCAAACCATTTGGCACCGCCCGCCCCAGGGCGAGCGCCGCGGCAGCAGCTGGCAACTGCTGCAGGGACCGCTGTTGGCCCAGCTGCTGGAGAGACCCGTGGTCTTCGACTTCCGCGCCGCCGATCTCGCGCTCGGAGGCCAGGGGGCACCGCTGGTGCCGGCCACCGATTCCGCTCTTCTGCCAAGGATTGGCGGCTGGAGAGCCCTGCTCAACTTGGGCGGCATCGCCAACCTCACCCTGCTGCCACCCCGCCGCGGCCCGGACCGGCAAGCCGCGGTGCAGGGCTGGGACTGCGGCCCCGCCAACACCCTGCTGGATCTGGCGGTGCAGCGCTTCAGCGGCGGCCAGCAGAGCTTCGATGCAGGCGGGGAGTGGGCCGCCCGCGGCCAGGTTCAGGAGGCCGTCGTGCAGCGCTGGCTGCAGGAGCCCTACTTCCGCCAAGCCCCACCGAAATCCACGGGCCGCGAACAGCTCGGGCGCAACGATCTCGAGCGGCGCCTGCAGGATCTTGCCCAGGCCCAAAGCGCGCCTGTTGAAGCCCTCGATCCTGCCGATGCCCTCGCCACCCTCACCGCCTTCAGCGCAGCGGTGGTGGCGCAGGATCTTGCCCAAGGCCCAGCCGTGCTGGAGCTGCTGGTGGCCGGTGGCGGCGCCCGCAACGGGACCTTGATGCACGAGCTACGCCGCCGTTGCCGCGGCCTGCAGCTGCGGCCGCTGGCGGAGCTGGGCATCGGCGACAGCGACCGCGAGGCACTGGCTTTTGCGCTGTTGGCCTGGTGGCATCACCGCGGCGTCAGCGGCTCGCTGCCATCCGTGACGGGCGCGCCACGGCCGGCGGTGCTGGGCGTCTGCGCCCGGCCGAGTCTCTGAGCGCCCAGATCACGATCCACCACGACGCGCGGGCAGAAACCGCGACCGTTCATAGGGTGTGGTGATCGGCCAGCAAGTCCATGAGCGCCGGCAACGCCCCCGCCCTCTACGAGCGCATTCGCAGCGATCAGCAGCTCACCCAGGAGCTGTTTCGCCAGGCGCTGCAGGACCCTTCAGGCGCCCTCAGCCGCATCTGCGACCTGGGCAGCGAGTGGGGCCTGCCCGTGAGCCGCGACGAGGTCAAGGCGCACCTGGCCAGCGTCGAGGATCCCGAGACCAAA
This sequence comes from Vulcanococcus sp., assembly GCA_049418265.1. Taxonomy (GTDB): domain Bacteria; phylum Cyanobacteriota; class Cyanobacteriia; order PCC-6307; family Cyanobiaceae; genus Vulcanococcus. The sequence goes on along the minus strand of JBMSIW010000025.1, from coordinate 161 downwards.
CAATGGCTGCTCAAGGCCCGGGGCGGCCTCTAACGCGCTGCGGCGCGGCCGCCGATCCGCGCCCATCCAGCTGAAGAAGAGCCAGTAGCTCACGATCGCCAGGCCAGCTGCCACCACCAGGGCCGCCACCTGTTCGAGTCGCTTCACCATGGCGCCGGGCT
>JBMSIW010000024.1:0-19675 GCA_049418265.1 Vulcanococcus sp. | reverse complement strand
ACACCTTGTGGTTCGTCGGCATGCCGCGGCGTAGATCGTCGTTGTCCATGGCGGGCAGATCGTCATGGATCAGCGACATGGTGTGGATCATCTCCAGCGCCACGGCCGTCGGCATCGCCAGTGCGCTGTCACCCCCGGCCAGCTCGCAGGCCGCCAGACAGAGGATGGGGCGCAAGCGCTTACCGCCCGCCAGCAGGGAATAGCGCATGGCCTCGCGCAGGCTCTCGGGGCGCTCCGGGCCCAGGGAACCATCGAGGGCTGCCTCCACCTTCAGCCGTGCCTCTTCCAGGTAGGCGGCAAAGGCGAAGCCGGTGCTGGTGGCGGCCGCAGTCATACAAACAGGGCCACAGGCCGAGCAACTGGCAGGGATTCTCTCAGTAAGAGCAAGCCGGCTTACGGCAGCAGGTCGGCGAGGGGTTGATCGAGCCCGCAGCGCTGGCACCAACTGGCCACGGTGTTCACCAGCAAGAGGGTCACGGTCATCGGACCAACCCCGCCCGGCACGGGGCTGATGGCTGAAGCCAACGGCTCCACCTCGTCAAAGCGCACGTCACCGCAAAGACGGGCCTTACCGCCGGTTTCGCTCTCGAGGCGATGGATGCCGACGTCCACCACCACAGCTCCGGGCTTGACGTGCTCGGCGCCAAGCATCAGGGGGCGACCGGCCGCCACCACCAACACATCGGCCTGCCGCGTGATCTCCGCCAGGTTGGTGGTGCGGGAGTGAGCGATGGTCACCGTGGCGTTGGCGGCCTGAAGCATCAACGCCATGGGCTGGCCCACCAAGATGCTGCGGCCCACCACCACGGCCCGCTTACCGGCCAGCTCCACGCCGGCGGAGGCCAACAGGGCCATCACCCCGGCGGGGGTGCAACTGCGGGGGCCAGGTTCGCCCTTCAGCAAGCGCCCCAGGTTGAGGGTGTGCAGACCATCGGCGTCCTTCTCCGGATCGATGGCGGCAAGCAGGGGCCTCTCATCGAGGCCCGCAGGCAGGGGCAGCTGCAGCAGGATCCCGTCCACGGCCGGATCAGCATTGAGCCGCTCAATCGTGCGCAGCACCTCATCGGCTGGGGTCTCCGCCGGCAGATGGGCCCCGAGGTTCGTGATGCCGATGCGGCTGCAGGCTTTTTCCTTATTGGCCACATAGACCCCGCTGGCGGGATCGTCTCCCACCCGCAGAACCGCGAGTCCCGGGGGGCGCCCTGCCCGCTCCAAACGCTCGCTAACCACCGCTTGCAGACGCTCTTCCAGCTCGGAAGCCAGCTGACGACCGTCCAAGCGCGTAGCCATGGCTGAGGCAAACAATCTCCTCTCAGCATGCAACGGCAGGGCTAGCTTGGTGTTCTGTCATGCCAGTGCAGTGACGCGCCCGAGCCAAGCTCAACAGCTCTGGCGACTGTTCAAGCGCCTCTGGCAGCACCTGCTGCGGCTGGAGATGCCGCGCCAGGCCCTGACGCGCTGGAAGGGCAGCGCCTCGATGGGCGTCGCATTGCTCTGCCTCCTGGTGGCCCTGATCTCCAGCTGGCCCTGGTTGGTGGAACCCAGCCTCAGACCTGGCATTCCGGCTCCCTTTACGGTCCGAGCACCGAAGGCCGCCACCGTGGTGGATTCGGAAGCCCTGGAGCAACGGCGCTCGCAACTGGGCCTGCGCACCCACGTCCAGGTGGTGGATGAGCGGCTGAGCCGTGAACTCGAGCAACGCCTGGATCGCCAACTGGAAGCCCTGACCCGCCTCGCCGAGAGCGATCAGATGCAGGTCGCTCCGATTCAGGTCAACCCGGACGAGCGCCAATGGCTCAGCAGCCTGGGGCCGCGGGCCCTGCAGCGCTGGGAAGACGACTTGCGGCTGGCCCAGAAACGGATGCTCAACCAGGGCGTCGTGGGGAGCGTGGCACGACTGCAGTTGGTCAAAGCCGCCGCCTTCCAACTCGAGGGGAGCCCAGAGCAAGGGCGCCAACTGGGCGCCCGGGTGATTGCCAGTTCGCTGCAGGGCCACAGCAATCTGCGCATCGATGCCGCCCTCAGCCAGCGCATGCTCGAAGACCTGCTGACCCAGCAGGGCATCCCGACGATCGCGGTCAATCAAGGGGAACTGATCACGCGCCAAGGCGAGCCCATCAGTGCTCAGTCCTATGCCGTGCTCGATTACTTCGGGCTGGTGAACCGCCGGCCCCTGCTTGGCGCCTGGCTCCTGCATTTCGGCGAAGGCCTCGCCGGCGCCATGGTGATGCTGCTGGTGATTCGCTCGCGCCGCGTCAGCCTGGAAGCACGTCAGGCCCTGCTGGCCCTGGGGCTGCTGGCCTTGGTGCAAAGCCTGAAGCTGTGGCTGGGGGCCGCCGCGAGTCCCCTGGCTCTGCTGGTGCCGCCCACCTTGCTGCTGGCCCAGGGCCTGGGAACGACGGCAGGCCTGGCCTGGCTGTCGATCGCCTCGCTGCTCTGGCCCGTACCGGTCTCGGCCTTTTTTGACCAGCGGATCTTGATTGCGGCGGCCGTCGCTGCGATTACCGCGGTCCTGGCGGACCGCCAGCGCAACCGCGCCCAACTGCTGCAGCTGGCCCTGCTGGTGCCCCTGGCGGCCCTGGCCGCTGAATGGCTGCTGCTGCAATTCACCCTTTATCGCGGTGTGGCGGATGCACGGCTCCCGATCGGAGCCGATCTCTCGGGCGAGGCGCTGGTGCTGGGGGGCCTCTTGCTGGGAGTGCTGCTGCTGAGCCCGATGGTGGAGAGCTTCTTTGATCTCCTGACCCCCAGTCGGCTGATGGAATTGGCCGATCTGGAGCGTCCCCTGCTGCGGCGCCTCTCCTGCGAAGCACCAGGAACCTTTGAGCACACGCTCATGATCTGCGGCCTGGCGGAGGAAGGGGCGCGGGCGATCGAAGCCGATGTGGACCTGATCCGCACGGGCGCGCTTTATCACGATGTCGGCAAACTGCATGGCCCCCAGTGGTTCATCGAGAACCAGGCCAACGGCGATAACCCCCACGACAACCTGGATGACCCCCACCTCAGCGCCGGCATCCTCCAGGCTCACGTCGATGAGGGCCTGAAGTTGGCGCGGCGTCACAGGCTGCCCAAGCGACTGGCGGATTTCATCCCCGAGCACCAAGGCACCTTGAAGATGGGCTACTTCCTGCACGAGGCGCGCCGCCGCGATGCAGGCGTCAGAGAGGAAGACTTCCGCTACCGCGGACCCACACCCCGCAGCCGTGAGACCGCTGTGTTGATGCTGGCCGATGGTTGCGAAGCCGCCCTGCGCTCGCTGCCGCCAGACACCAGCGAACACCAGGCCCGGGAGATGGTGCGCAGCCTCGTGGAAGCCCGCTGGCGTGATGGTCAACTGGTTGATAGCGGTCTGAGCCTGGCGGAGCTGGAGCTGCTGGTGAGGGCCTTTGTGCGGGTCTGGCGGCGGATGCGCCACCGCCGCATTCCCTATCCGATCCCCGCCCGCAAGGGCTACAGCGCCTGATGACGGTCCGCTCAGCCGCAACCAACCGCTGGCAGCAGGCCTGGTATCCCGTCGCCTTCCTGAAGGATCTCGATCCGCAGCGCCCCAACCCGTTCACCCTGATGGGGCAGGACCTGGTGCTGTGGTTTGACCGCAACCAGAACGCCTGGTCGGCCTTGGCGGACGTCTGCCCGCATCGTCTGGTGCCCCTCTCCGATGGCCGCATCAACGCGGCGGGTGAGCTGGAGTGCCCTTATCACGGCTGGAGTTTCGATGGCCAGGGGCTCTGCAGCGCCATTCCTCAGGCCTCAAGCGGCAGCAGCATCAGCCAGCGCAGCCATTGCCAGCGTTACGCCACCGCCAGCGCCCAGGGCCTGCTGTTTGTCTTCAGCGGCGATCCCGAACAGGCCAGCCATCAGCCTCTGCCCTTGGTCCCCGAGCTCGATGAGCCGGGCTGGGTGGTGCAGGACACCTTTCGGGATCTGCCGATGGATGCCCTCACCCTGCTGGAGAACGTCCTCGATGTGAGCCATGTGCCCTTCACGCACCACGCCACCGTGGGGCGCCGCGAAAACGCTGGCCCGGTGGAACTGGAGCTGAGCAGTTTTGGCCCCGAAGGGTTCACGGGTCTGTGGCAGGAGGGGCCGAGGCGGGGAAAGCTCGGCAGCCAATTCACCACCTACGCAGCGCCGTCCCTGATGTGGCACGACCTCAGCGCCAAAGGATTTGCCCGGATTCTCACGGTCGTCTACGCCACACCGATTCGCGCCGGGGAATGCCGACTGATTGCGCGCTTCCCCTTTCAGTTCGCCTCACCCTGGCCAGCACGGCTCCTGAGGCTCAGGCCCCAATGGCTCCAGCACCTCGGGAACCATGTCGTCTTGGAGGACGATCAGCTCTTTCTGCATTGGCAGGAGCGGGTCGTCGAGCGGCGTGGCGGGCGGCACGACGGCTTGCGGAACTATCACCTCCCCACCCGCGCCGATCGCTACGTTCGGGCGCTGCATGACTGGGTGAATCGCTACGGCGGTGAGCCGTTCGCTGGGGAACCTCTACCGGCGCGGCTCTCCCGCTCAGAACTGATGGAGCGCTTCGACGCCCATACCCGCCATTGCCGCAGCTGCTCTACGGCGTACCGGCGCCTGCAGCGCGGGCAGCCCATCTGCTGGGGGGTCGTTGCCGCAGCCCTGATCAGCGCCAGCTGGCTTGGACCCAGTGCAGGGGGATGGGCGGCTCTGGTGCTGGCCTTGGCCGCCGCCGGAGCTGGCCTGCGCTTCCGTCACTGGCTGCAGGGGTTGCGTCAGGGCAGCGGCCAGGCTCCGCGGAATCGCTAAGGGCCTGAGCGCTCCCGCCACCAGGCTCTCCACTTGCGATCCAGGATCAAGCTGCACGCCACCAGGGTGATGGCATTGGCCACGATCAGCGGACCATCACCCGTGCACAACCCATAGATGCCCCAAAGGGCGATCCCCATGGTGAACAGGGCATACATGCGCAGGGAGATGCCGCGGGTGTCTCCGCTACGCAGGGTCTTGATCGCCTGGGGGATGAAGCTCAGGGTCGTGAAACAGGCCGCGACGTAGCCCAGGGCCGCAATCGCCGGAGGATGAACGCTCATGGGGTGGCAGATCAAACGGGCATGGCGCCTCAAAGACCAGCGACTGCCCACTGTCAGGGTGCCTGAAGGCCAGGCGGGATGCATGGAGATGCAAGCGATCCCTGGACTGGCCGTAGAGCGGGTCCCCCACGATGGGGTGGCCGATCGCCTGCAGATGCACCCGTAACTGGTGGGAGCGGCCGGTGCGGGGCTCCAGTTCCAGACGACTGCAGCCGCTGCCCTGCTCGAGCAAACGCCAGATGGTCAAACAGGGTTTGCCCTCCGGGTGCACCCCATAGAGCGGCGGGCGGTGCTGACGTTTCGCGATGGGCAAGGCAATCTCACCGGCCGAGCCCTGGGGCACCCCTTCCACATCCGCCAGGTAACGCTTGTGCACCTGACGCTCCGCAAACAAGCGACTCAAGGCGCGATGCAAGTCCGCCGTGAGGGCGACCAACAGCACGCCTGAGGTGCCTTGATCGAGGCGATGCACCAACTGAGCACTGGGCCAAGGCCCCTGCAGCCGCGTGAGCAAGGAATCCGACAACTCTGGTCCGAGGCCAGGCTGCGAGAGCAAACCCGCGGGCTTGTTCAACACCAGCAAGCTGGCATCGACATGCAGCAGCCAACGCTGATCAAAGGCCTTGGGCAAGAGAGGCGAAACCTGGCCACACTGATTCCAGTACTAGCCGGGCCATGGCACTCGATCGTTTCAAGCAAGCTTTGGCCTCCCTGCTGGACCTGGCCCCCAGCGATCCGCTCGAGCGCGATGAGTTCTTTGAGCTCAACACGCTGCCCACCGCAGGAGGCAGCGGCTTCGAGGTCGTGATCTGCGACGAGGAAAACGAGATTTTTGCGGCGATCTACACCGATCGTCTCTTTGAGGAGGGAGAACCTGGCCAAGAGGCCGTCGAGGCGCTCGTGCCGGGCTTTCTTGAGGAGGCCTTTGGCCTGAAGCCCGAGGAGTGGCAAGCCACCGAACCCTTCGACCTCGGCTGGCGCAGCCGCGAATACCTCTGGTTTATGGAATTCAGCGTGCCGGGGCTGACGCCGACCTGCCGCTTTGATTAGTCCTGGGCTCCACCGGACTCCTGCTGCCAGAGCAACAGCTGAACCTGGTTGGCTTTGCGGCTGAGCAACAGCACCAACGCACCGTCTTGAAGGGGTAGGGCGGTGGCACGGCGCAACTCCAGGCGATCCACCAGCGCCACACCACAGGTTTCCACCAACAGCGCCGGCAGTTGCTCGGAACTCCCGCGCATGGCCAGCAGATCCAAGGCCTGACGGATGGCCTGGCCACTGCGCTCGATGCCCAAGCGCTCCACGAGATCGGGCCAGAGGTGATTCACCGGCTCGCAAGCCGAGAGATCGAGATCAAAGAGTTGCATCGCAGAACTCTGCCGCTGCAGGCTCAAGCCTGGTTGAGCTGCACGTAATGGGGGGCGTACAGCAAGACGTGCTCCCCGAGGCGCACCTGCTGGGAATCGAGGGCAAAAGCCGCGCCAGCCATGAAATCCACGGCCCGCTGCAGCTGTCCCTCGGGCAGACCACTCACGTTGAGCAGCACCGTGGCCTGGTCGCGCAGGGAGGCCACCGCCTCTTGGATCGCCTCAAAGGTTTTGGGGTGCAGCACCACCATTTCCGCACCCCAGGCACTGGGAGTTGGCTCAGGGCCAGAGGGAAAGAGTTCCATGGCACCAGCCTGACGAGAAAGGGAGCTCAGGGCCAGACCCTCCCCGCTGAAGTGTCATGCCTCGACGTCAGGCTCCGGATCGTCAGCTGGCGCAAAGCGCTGCAACATCTCCGCGCTGGGCTCCATGGTTTCGAGGGCATCTTCGTTGTCGAGAAATGCCTCAAAGGAGCGGTAGCGGCAAATGGTCGGGCTGAACTGGCCGCCATCACAGACCTCCTGCCAGGTCATCCCCTCAGGACGCATCTCTTGAAAGTTCGCCAGCGCTTCGTCGAGATCTGCGGCATCTCCGCAGTTCTCCCCCTGCCACAACAACTCGTAGAAGGTCACATCGCCAGGCACTGATGGCCTACAGGTTAAGGGCATGAAAAAGGGCAGAGCTGCACTGCAGCCCTGCCCACCGAGAAACCCTCAGCGGAGGATCACTCCTCTTCAGCACCAGCAGGAATCAGCTTGATCTGCTTGCGGCCCAGCTTGATTTCAAATTCATCGCCAGGCTGGAGGCCGAGCAGGGCGGTGTAAGCCTTGCCCACCAAAAGATTGCCGTTGCCTTGAACGGTGGCGACATAGCTGAGCTTGCGGCCGCCCTTGCCGGTACCGGCTCCACCACCACCGAGGTTCAGGCCCTTGGCTTCCAGCAGAGCCTCATAGAAGGCCGTGAAATTCAGGCGCTCAGAACCATCCTTTTTGTTGCTCACATACCCGCAGGAGCGAACAAGGTCAGACTTGCTGACATCGCCAAGTTCTTTGACTTTGGCGAGGAGATCAGATCCGGTGAGCATTGAAGGAAATTTGCTGCTCCAAAAGATACCTCTCAAGGCCACCTGCAATCCAGTGCTTGGTGTGCATGAAGAGACATTGCACACTCCTGACAGCCCTGAAGAACGCTCTAGCGTCCGCTCAGAAACAGAAGCCCACCATGATCGTTGGCGAAGTTTTTCTCGAGAGCGTCTCGACCGGCGTCATCACGTCCGAAGAAATTGACTGGATCACCAGCAAGCAGAGTCAATTTGATCGCCAGGAAGAAGCGATGGTGCTGAAGCTCGGTCGCCTGCTCGACGAAGGAGTCATCCAGATCGGCTGCCGCCTGCTGGGCGCCTGAGGCCCAGGCCCCAATCAAATCAACTCAGGGTGGTTGGGATCACCTTTAAACGGCCCCTGCACAGCCGAGGTGATCCAGCCGCCATAGAAGCCACCGGGTTGCGGCACGACCAATTCCCCATCAACCCAACAGCCATCCACCAGGGCCGGATACAGCGCGACCCAACCGGCGATGGAGGCGAACGGTGTCGTCGGCTGGGGATAACTCCAGGCAGCCTTGCGCACCACTGCTTGCGGGCCGTGGAGGTCGTAGTAGCAAGCCACGCCCTTCCACTCGCAAAAACTGCGGCCCGCGGCCAGGCGTAGCCGCCCCTCAACAAAAGACTCCGGAGGCAGGTAATAGGTCGGGGGATGAAAGGTTTCAAGGACCCGATAGCTGCGGCGGGTCTCGGCCAACAGCTCCCCACCAGCTCGAATCAGGATGTGCTGGCTGCTCGGCTCGAGGGCCGGCGGCCTGGGGTAATCGCAGACCCGCTCCATCACTCCGGCCATGCCTTAACCCGGGATGAAATTGCGCAGCTTGCGCGCTTCTTCGCCGGCCCGGCGCTGCAGATCAGAGTCGCTGAGCGCACCCTCTTCGCGCACCATCGCCGCAATCACATCGGCCTCTTCCACCTGGAAGCCCGCCTGATCCGCCAGCTCCAGCAGATCAGTCAGATCCATGGGCTGCTTGAGACGCACCGCCAAGGCCTCATCGGCTCGAGCAAAGGCCAGAAAGGCATCGAGCTGTTGCAGCGACACAAACCAAGCGCACAGTTGACCTGGTCTAAAGATCCCAGGGGCCGCCGGGGGATGCCTGCGGCCACTCGTCAAAGCGCGCATGGCAGACCAAACTTGCTAAAGCACGTCCACCTGCCATGCCCCCATCCGCCGCTGACCTGGACATGGTCCGGCCGCTGCCGCGCTGGATGCGCCTGCTGGGGGCAGGCCTGACGGGCTGCCTGGCCGTCCTGTTTGTCGTGGTGCTTCTGCAAACCCGCGAGCAGGCCCAGCGCCTGCAGCAAGTGCAGGAAAAGGTGCAGACCCTTGAAAACGCCAATGACCTGGAGCGCACCAACGCCCTCGAGGATCAATTGCGCTCTGCTGTGGAACGCCTCCAAGCCCTCGAAGGTGTGGAGCAACAAGTGCAAACGCTCCGCAGTGAGGTGCAGAGCCTGCGGCAACTGCGCAGCCGCTCCTCGAGCTTCTTCCCGGTAGAGCCGGACTTCGAGCCCACCCCGCCACCGCCAGTGCGCGTGCCCGGCAACCGTTGATGGCCCCAAGGCAAGGCGCAGCCAAGCGGTTTGAGCAGATCCAGACACCGGTGATTCCGGTGATGGCTGAGCTGATTCGCCAATGCCCCGGCACCCTGTCGCTCGGACAAGGCGTGGCCCGTTGGGGCCCTCCTGCCGAAACCTTCGCGGCCCTGGAGAACGCCTTAACCAGCGGCCGTGACCTCCATCTCTATGGAGCCATGGGGGGGGACCCTGAACTGCAGGAAAGCCTGCGCAGCTGGCTCGAGCGCGAACACCAGATCGACCTGAGCGGCTCGGCTCTGGTGATCACAGCCGGCAGCAACATGGCGTTCAACGCCGTGATTCAGAGCCTCTGCGACCCCGGCGATGAGGTGATCTTGCCGGTCCCCTACTACTTCAACCATGAGATGGCGATCCGCCTTGCTGGAGGCGTACCGATCGCGGTCGATGCCGGGGTGATCCCCGATCCGGAGCAACTAACCGCCGCCATCACCCCACGCACCCGGGCCATCGTCACGGTGTCTCCGAACAATCCCAGCGGCACAGTCCTGCCGCGGCCTGTGCTCGAGGCAATCAATCACTGCTGCGCCGAGCACGGGCTGATGCACATCAGTGACGAGGCCTATGCCCTCTTCCACTACGGCCCGGAGCAACCCTGGAGTCCAGGATCAGCCGGCGGCAGTGGCGCCCACACCATCAGCCTGGGATCTCTCTCCAAAAGCCATGGCATGGCGGGCTGGCGCGTGGGCTGGGCCGTGGTCCCCCAGACGCTGCTGCCGGCGCTCACCAAGGTGCAGGACACCATCTTGATCTGCCCGCCGCGGCTGAACCAACGCGCTGCCGCCGGTGCCCTCGCGGCCGGAGCGGACTGGTGTCGCAACAAGATTCGCGAGCTGGTGGAGCCGCGGCAGCAGGTGCTCAGCGCGCTGGATCAAGGCGGTGCACCCTGGAGATTGCTGAGCAACGCCGACGGCGCCTTTTATGCCCTCCTCGAGGTCGATACCCCGTTAAGCCCCGATGCGCTGATGGAGCGCCTGATCCGCCGCCACGGTGTTGCCCTGGCCAGCGGATCCAGTTTTGGGCTCAAGCGCTGCTGTCTGCGCCTCAGTTACGGGATGCTGGGCCGCGCCGATCTCGCTGAAGCCCTGGAACGGCTGCAGCGGGGACTGCTGGAGAGCGCCGCCTTGGCCAGCCCGAGCTGATTCAGCCCTTCACCGCATCACCGGTGGCGCTGGGCAGGATGTAACGCTGCAGCCCAATAAAGAGAGCCAGCACCGGCAGGATCGAGACCACCGCCCCGGCGGCCACCAGACGCCAATCGAGGGAGAAGCTGCTGGCCAGCTGCTGCAGACCCAGCGGCAAGGTGTAGAGGTTGCGGTCATCCAGGATCACCAACGGCCAGAGGAAATCACTCCAGGTGCCGATGAAGACGAACATCGCCAGGGTGATGAGATCAGCGCGCGCCGCGGGGATCATCACGTTCCACCACTCCCCCAGACGACTGCAGCCGTCAATCCTTGCCGCCTCTTCCAGCTCCACGGGAACACCGGCAAAGCTCTGACGCAGCAGGAAAATCCCGAATGCCGTGGCCGCCTGGGGGATGATCAAGGCCCAGAGGGTGTTGCGCAGCCCCAGCTGCACCATCAACAGATAGAGCGGGATCATCACCACCTGGAAGGGGATGAGGATCGTGGCCACCACCAAGGCCAGCACCAAGCCACGGCCGGCAAAGCGCATGCGAGCCAGGGGGTAGGCCGCCAGGGAGCAGAACAGCAGGTTGGCCAGCACGGCTAAGCCGCTGACGATGGAGCTATTGAGGATGTAGCCCCACATCGGGTTGTCCTGAAACAACCGCCCATAGGCATCCAGGCTCGGTTGGCTCGGCAGCAGCGCCGGTGGGCTGGTGAAGATGTCCTCCGCGGGGCCCTTCAAGGAGGTGCTCACCAGCCAAAGCAGCGGAACGAGCATGGCGATGGCCACAAGCACCAGCAGGCCCAGCTGAAGGGCCATGGCCAGCACAGAGCGCTGGCGGCCGCTGCTCAAACGACCCGCAGGTTGCGCCATCAGAGCCTCGGACGCTCGGCGGGGGCGAGATCACCCACCGGCAGGGGAGCCTTCTGGGGATGCAACGGCGAGCGCTGGGTGCCGGCCACCAGGCGATTGAGAGCATTCACAAACGCCTGGGCTGCGGCCACCACGATGTCGGTGTCGGCGGCGTGGCCCGAGTAGAGGACGCCTTCGGCCCGAAGGCGGATCGTCACTTCACCCATGGCATCGATGCCCTCGGTGACCGACTTCACCGAAAACTCCACCAGATCATTCGGCACCCGGGCCAATTGATTCAGGGCCTGACAGACCGCATCAACCGGACCGGTGCCGATGGCCGCCTCGGTCAGCTCAGCGCCATCGCTGTTCACCAAGGTGACCGTGGCAGTGGGCTGCAGGTTGGTGCCGGTGCTGACCTGAACCAACTTGAGGCTGTAGCGGGCCTCGTCCTGCTGCTGCACCTGCTCGCTCACGATCGCCTCGAGATCGCGATCGGTGATCTCCCGCTTGCGATCAGCCAACTCCTTGAAGCGTGCGAAGGCGTCGTCGAGATCGTCGCGCTCGAGGTTGTAGCCCAGCTCTTCCAGACGAGCGCGGAAGGCGCTGCGGCCGCTCAGCTTGCCCAGGGAAATGCGGTTATCGGCCAGGCCGATGGTGCGCGCATCAATGATTTCGTAGGTGAGGCGGTTCTTCAGAACACCGTCCTGGTGGATGCCGCTCTCATGGGCAAAGGCATTGGCGCCGACAATCGCCTTGTTGGGTTGCACCGCCATGCCGGTGAGGTTGCTCACCAGGCGCGAGGTTTTGTAGATCTCTTCGGTGCGCACCCCCGTGAGGGGCTCGGTGCTGTCTGCAGGGCGACCCAGGAAGGGGTTGTAGTAGCTGCGGCGCACATGCAGCGCCATCACCAGCTCCTCCAGGGAGGCGTTGCCGGCGCGCTCACCGATGCCATTGATCGTGCACTCGAGCTGACGGGCGCCGTTCTTGACCGCCTCGAGGAAATTGGCGACAGCCAGGCCCAGATCGTTGTGGCCGTGCACCGAGATCACGGCCTGATCGATGTTGGGCACATGGCGGTTGATGCCATCGATCAAGGCCCCGAATTCCGCCGGGGTGGCATAGCCCACCGTGTCGGGAATGTTGATCGTGGTGGCGCCAGCCGCAATGGCGGCCTCGATCACCTGATACATGAACTCCGGATCGGAGCGACCGGCGTCCTCACAGGAGAACTCGATGTCATCAACGAGGGAGCGCGCGTAGGCCACCATCTCGCCCGCGATCTCAAGCACCTCGGCTCGGCTCTTGCGCAGCTTGTGCTCGAGGTGGATGTCGCTGGTCGCAATAAAGGTGTGGATGCGCCGATTCACCGCCGGCGCCACGGCATCGGCGCAGGCCTTGATATCGCCTTTCGCGGCGCGAGCCAGGCCACAGATCACTGGGCCATCGGCGGTGCCCACCGTGGCCGCAATGCGCTGCACCGCATTGAAATCGCCGGGGCTGGCGAAGGGGAAGCCGGCCTCGATGATGTCGACGCCCAGGCGCGCCAGCTGCTGAGCAATGGCGAGCTTCTCCTCCAGGTTGAGGCTGGCACCCGGGGACTGCTCCCCATCGCGCAGGGTGGTGTCAAAGATCAATACCCGGCCGGGATCGCGGGCCATGACGGCTACAAGTCGGAATGGTTATGAGTTAGGCCCAGTGTAGGGCTGTGGGGCTAGGTGCGGCTCAAGATCGGCTGCGGCGCAGACTCCGACTTCTCCAGCTGAGGGCGGAGGCTGGCGAGATCCACAAAGCGATCGGCCGCGTTGCGCAGCTCCCGCGGCACCATGCCATCGGTGCTCATCACGACAACCTTCAGGCCGCGAATGCGGAGCACCTCGGCCAGGCGCTCCAGATCCCGACTACCACTCAGCAGCCAGACCTCATCGATGCGGTGGGCGACCGCCATCAGATCGATCGCAATTTCCACATCGAGGTTGGCCCGGCCGTACTGACGCTGGTCTGGGTCCTGCCCGAACTCCCGCAGGGGCTTGGTGCGCACGGTGAAGCCCAGGCTGGTGAGGGCATCACGAAAGGGGCGCTGATCGGTGGCGTCCTTCAGTCCCGTGTACCAGAACGCCGAGGCCACCTCCATGCCGGGCGTGCTCGTGGCGTACTCCAGCAGGCGGCGGGGATCGAAAAACCAGCCCAGCTTCTGCTGGACGTAAAACATGCTGTGGCCATCCACTGCCAGAGCGAGCTGCATTCGAGGCCACCTCTCTGGTTCGAGCCTAGAAGTTGCACCTAAAGTTGCCGGACTTTGAGCAGGGACCTTGGCCTCAGGCGACCTTGCTCTCGTCCTGCACGCTCACCTGCCCTATGTGCACTCCAGCGAGCCTGGCTCGCTAGAGGAGGACTGGTACTTCCAGGCCCTTCTGGAGTGCTACCTGCCGTTGCTCGAGGTCCTCGAAAGCGCTGCCGCCGATCCCCGCCAGCGGCCCAGGCTGAGCATGGGGCTCTCCCCGACGCTGCTCTCACTGTTGAGCAACGTTGAGCTCAGCCGCCGCTTCGTTCCCTGGCTGCAGCTGCGGCAAAAGCTCTTGCGTGAAGCCCCCAGGGGCTTTGAAGAAGCCGCCGCCGATCTGGCCCAACAACTTCAAGCGGCGCTGAAGGCCTGGCAGCGCTGCGAGGGGAATCTGCTGCCCCGCTTCCAGGCGCTGCAGCAAAGCGGTGTGCTCGATCTGCTGACCTGCGCCGCCACCCATGGCTACCTGCCACTGCTGCGGGACTGCCCGGAAGCGGTGCGAGCCCAACTGCTCACCGCGGTGCGTGAACACGAACGGCTGATCGGAGTTCGCCCTCAGGGCATCTGGCTGCCCGAATGCGCCTACTACGAGGGGCTCGATCGACTGCTGGTGGCTTGCGGACTGCGCTACGCCATCCTCGATGCCCACGGCCTGCTGCACGGACAGCCCCGTCCGCGCTACGGGGTCTACGCCCCCATCTGCAGTCCCGGTGGCATGGCGTTTTTTGCCCGCGACAGCGAGGCCACCCTGCCGGTATGGAGCGCCCGGGACGGCTACCCCGGAGACGCCCAGTACCGGGAATTCCACCGGGATCTCGGCTGGGATCTCCCCAAGGAGGAGCTCGAGGAAGCGGGCATCGGCTGCCCCCGTCCCCTGGGCCTGAAGCTGCATCGCGTCACCGGTCAACAGAGCAGCCTGGAAGCCAAGAAGGCCTACAACCCTGCCGCCGCCACCAGCGCAGTTCGCCGCGATGCCCAGCACTACCTACAGGGACGTGCCAAGCAACTGCAGGAACTCAGCGGGTCCATGCAGCGGCGCCCCCTGTTGGTTGCCCCCTTTGACGCCGAACTCTTTGGGCACTGGTGGTACGAAGGTCCGCAGTTCCTGGCTGAACTGTTTCGGCAAGCCCCGAGCGAGGGAGTCGACCTGGCCACCCTGCGGGACACCTTGAGCCGCGGCGATGCGCTCCAGCTCTGCCAGCCCTCCCCATCGAGCTGGGGGCAGGGGGGCTACCACACCTATTGGTTAAACGACAGCAACGCCTGGGTAATCCCGGAGTGGAACCGCGCCTCACGGGCCATGGTGGAGCGGGTGAGCCGCGGTGTGGGCAGCGAACGGGATCGCGATCTGTTGAATCAGGCCGGCCGTGAACTGCTGCTGGCCCAGAGCTCGGATTGGAGCTTCATCCTGCGGGCAGGCACCACGACCGAATTAGCCAAGGAGCGCATCCACCGTCACCTCGATCGCTTCTGGACCCTGCTGGATGCCATCAACCGCCAAGAGGCTCCACCCTCGAGCTGGCTTGAGGAGGTGCAGCACGAGGATGGACTCTTCCCGCGGATCAATGCGGCTGACTGGGCCCGGATGCCAGCAGCGATCCCTTCCTCCCCCAGCGACACGTGAGCGTGACCGGCGCAGATCAGCGAACCCCGCTCCTCGATCCCCAGGCGCAACAGCAACTCCTGGCCCATGCCACCGGAGATGGCCCCACCTTTCGCCAAACCCTGGCCAATGCTGGCCTGGCTGAACCCAAGCGCAGCGGGCTGCGGGTGCTGCAGCTGAATCTGGGGAAGCTCTGCAACATGTCCTGCTCCCACTGCCATGTGGATGCGGGGCCCCATCAGGGCCACAGCCAGATGGCCGATGCCGTGGTGGATGCCTGCATCGCCGCCATGGAGCGACTGCAACCGGAGGTGGTCGATCTCACCGGGGGAGCACCGGAACTGCACCCACGCTTTCGCGACTTGGTGCGAGCAGCCCGCCGGCAGAACTGCCACGTGATCGATCGCTGCAACCTCACCGTCTTGCTGCTGCCGGCCCTGGCGGATCTGGCCGCCTTTCTGGCGGAGCATCAGGTGGAGATCGTTGCGAGCCTGCCGCAGCCCGATGCGCAGAGCACCGATGAGCAACGCGGAGATGGCACCTGGGAAGCCTCCCTGCGTGCCCTGCGCCGGCTCAATCAGCTCGGCTACGGCCTGGGGGATCCGAACCTGCAGCTGAGCTTGATGAGCAATCCAGCCGGGACGAGCCTGCAGCAGCTCACCCCCTGCGATGAGCTGGCCTGGAAGCGCCGCTTAAAGGAGCTGGCGGAGGTGAGTTTTGATCGACTCATCGGGCTCAACAACATGCCGATCGCCCGCTTTCTGGAACAGCTCCAGCGTGACGGCCATCTCAACTGCTACGTCGCTCTGCTGCAACGGGCCTTCAACCCTGCTGCCCTCAGCGGCTTGATGTGCCGCGACACCCTGTCGGTGGCTGCCGATGGCCGGCTCTTTGATTGCGATTTCAACCAGATGCTGGAGCTGCCCCTCGGCAATCAGGCCTTGGCCGAGTCATCCCGCCCGTCGATCCCTCCCACCATTGAGACGATTACGCGAGATCAACTCCGCGAGCGAGGCATTCACTGGGGCAATCACTGCTTCGGCTGCACCGCTGGGCAAGGCAGCTCCTGCGCAGGGGCTACGGCCTGATCAAGCGCAACATCAAGGACAGCTCGCGGCCCTGCTGCTGCATTAACCCCCAGCGCACCCCCCCGGGTGCCACCAGGAACAAACGCACCATGGCCGCAATCAACTCCGGCAGGGAGAGCGTATTGGTCAAAAAGCCGTACCACTGATCCCTTGGCAGGCTGAAAAAGGTGCTGAAGAACTGCCGCAGCTGCGCTTCTGGGTACCGCATCAGCTTCTCTAAACCAAAGCGGTAAAGGGCATGTTTCCGTTGCATCTCCAGGGGCCAAAGGGCTTGCCAGGCTGTTTTCGCCAGGGGGAGTGATTCCCGGGAGACATCAG
Source organism: Vulcanococcus sp. (assembly GCA_049418265.1). Taxonomy (GTDB): domain Bacteria; phylum Cyanobacteriota; class Cyanobacteriia; order PCC-6307; family Cyanobiaceae; genus Vulcanococcus. The sequence continues at coordinate 3,271 of JBMSIW010000024.1, read as the reverse complement.
CCAAACCCGCCGCGATCGCATCGGCAAAGGCGGGCGCCCGGCGCAGCAACGATCCAACCATGTACCCGGAAGCGGGATGCACGAGGGTCGCGCTGCCCCCGAAGGCCAGGGTTTGCTGATCGAGCCGCGGCAAGGGCATGTTCATCGGAAAGAGGCAAAACTCCTCATGGATCACCTCTTCGGTGGTGATGGAGCTCAGGGCCAACCGCCGCTGCAAGCGATCACGCAGAACCTCATAGGGAACAGCGGGCGCGAGAGCCAACGAGGTCTCCTCCACGAAGTAGACCCCGGCGCCTAAATCCATGGCATAGAGAAAGGTGGGCGGCCCGCAGCGCCGCTCCGCCTCCGTGAGGTGATCTGTCCGGTAGTCCATCAAGACGAACTGCCCCTGCTGGACCGGTGGTGCAGAAAAGCGACCCACGATGCCGTAGGCCGCCTGACCAGCCACGGCTCCCTCATCGGGGCGATCCACGAAGGGGGTGTGGTGGCCGCTGGCATCAATCACCAAACGAGCCTCGTAACGCTCTTGGTTCTCCGTGATCACCCAGGACTGATGGGAGCCGTGCTCAATGGCACTCACCCGGCCCGAGATCCAACGCACACCGTGGCGCTGGCATGGCTCCAACCAATGCTGCTGCAGAGCTCGCTTGTCGAACAGGCCGTAGTCGATGCCGTGGTGCACCAGTGCGCCGCCAAAGCAGCTGGTGGTGTCACTCCAGCGGTGTTCCAGCAACGCCTGAAGACCCAGTTCGTCAACCTCTGGGCCCCAGATGCCGTAGGTGTTGGGCCACGGGGCTCGGGGATCTTCCGGAGCTAGGCCCATCACCTGAACACCGCGCTCAGCCAAGGCTGCGCTGATGCAGAGGGCAGCCGGGCCTGCCCCGATGACCAACACCTGGGTGTCCATCAGCTCAAGGCCTCAAGCCATGGACTCCCGGTGCCCTCAGGCATCCGCGTTCAGGACCGGGGCCTCCTGGTCGTCAGCATCGGTGGCCTCCTCATCGTCCTGGGCGGGTGGCACCAGCACCACCTCCGAGAGGCGATCGCCGGCATCGAGGCGTTGCAGGCGCACACCCGTGGCGGCGCGGGACTGCTGGGGCACCGCGTCAGCCTGCATGCGCACAATCACGCCCTTCTCGCTCACCAGCAACAGCTCCTCGCCGGAGCCAAGGACCTTGAGACCGACCAACACATCACCATCGCGGCGGAATTTCATCGCCCGCAGGCCCATCCCGGCACGTTTCTGCAGGCGGAATTGATCCACCGGCACCCGCTTACCGAGGCCACTGGCGGACGCCACCAGGACCCAAGGTCCCTCGCTGGGCGCGACCTCATCGCCATCCTCATCATCGGCGGCGGCACTGCTGCCTTCCACCCGATCGGCCAGCTCGACGGGGAGCACATCCATGCTCACCAGCTGATCTCCGGGGCGGAGATTCATGGCTCTCACACCACGGGCCGTGCGGCCCAAGGGACGCAACTCCTCATCGCTGAGGCGGAAGTGAATGGTCATCCCGTTGCGGGAGCCAATCAGCACGCTGTCGCCGGGCTGGGCGAGACGAACCCAGGTGAGTGCATCGCCTTCCTCCAGGGAGATGGCGATCAGACCGTTGGAGCGGATGTTGGCAAAGGCCGAGAGGCGCGTCCGCTTGATGAATCCACCACTGGTGAGCATCACCAGCACGGCATCCTCGGCGAACTCACTGACCGCCAGCAGCGACGTGATCTGCTCCTCGCGGGGGATGGGCAGCAGTTGAACGATCGGCGTTCCCTTGGCCGCTCGACTGCAGATCGGAACGCGATAGGCAGGAACCGTGTAGACGACGCCCCGATCGGAGAACAGCAGCAGCGAGTCGTGGTCGTTGCAGCTGATGAACAGACGAACCGCTTCTTCCCCTTGGGTTTTGGTGCCGGCCTTGCCGCGAGTACCGCGGCTGGTGGCCTCAAATTCACTGACCGGCATCCGCTTCAGGTAGCCGTTCTCGGTGAGCAGCACCACCGATCGCTCGTTCGCGATCAGGTCGATGTCTTCGAGGCCTCCCTCGACATCGAGGATCTCGGTGCGACGGGGGGAGTCGTAACGCGTGCGAATCACACCGAGTTCCTCGGTGATCAATCCATAAACGCGCTCCTTGCGGGCCAGGATGTCCTTGTAGTCGGTGATCTTGGCGAGCAGATCCTCGTGCTCAAGCCGGATCTTGTCGGCCTCGAGCGCCGTGAGGCGACGCAGCTGCATCTGCAGGATCGCGTCAGCCTGGATCTCACTCAAGCCGAACTGACTGACCAGATCTGTCCGAGCCGTGGCGGTATCGGCCGCGCTACGAATCAACGCGATGATCGCGTCGAGATTGTCCAGCGCAATCAGCAGACCGAGCAGGATGTGGTCACGCTCTTCGGCCTTGCGCAGCAGATAGCGGGTCCGACGCTCAATCGTCTCGACCCGGAACTCGAGGAAGACCTCGAGCATCTTGCGCAGGGTCAGGAGGACCGGCTCTCCTTTCACCAGCGCCAACATGTAAGCGCTGAAGTTGCTCTGCAGCGGCGTGAGCTTGAACAGATTGTTCAGCACCACCTGCGGGTAGGAATCGCGGCGCAGTTCAATCACGATCCGCATGCCATCGCGGTCGGATTCGTCGCGGATATCGGCGATGCCTTCGAGCTTCTTGTCATTGACCAGTTCGGCAATGCGCTCGATCAGCGCCGCCTTGTTGGTCTGATACGGCAACTCCGTGATGATCACGGCATCCCGATCGGGCCTGCCCTTGGCCTCAATCGTTTCGATTGAGGCGACACCGCGCATCGTCACCGAGCCACGGCCGGTCTCGTACATCTCGCGGATGCCGCGGCGCCCAAGGATCTGACCGCCGGTCGGGAAGTCAGGACCGGGGACGATGGCCATCAGCTCGCGATCGCTCAGCTCTGGGTTGGCGATCAGGGCGAGCAGACCATCGATCAGCTCGGTCAGGTTGTGGGGCGGGATATTCGTCGCCATGCCCACGGCGATCCCCGTGGAGCCATTGAGCAGCAACTGAGGAACCCGGGCCGGCATGACCGTGGGTTCCTGCTGGGAGCCGTCGAAGTTGTCGATGAAATCGACGGTCTCGGCCTCGATGTCCTCCAGCAGGCTGTCGGTGGTCAGCGCCTGCAGCCGCGATTCCGTGTATCGCATGGCGGCGGGTGGGTCGTTATCCACCGAACCGAAGTTGCCGTGGCCGTCGACCAACGGCATGCGCATGGAAAAGTCCTGCGCCATGCGCACCAGGGCGTCGTA
>JBMSIW010000023.1:0-20116 GCA_049418265.1 Vulcanococcus sp. | reverse complement strand
TTGATGCTCATCGGTTGATGCTCATCGCTTGATGCTCATTGCTTCAGCAGCCCGCCGTGGCGCTCGCCAGCCCTGCAGACACCAGGCCAGTGGCCAGGTCTGCTGAGGCTGACGCGTCAGTGCCACCCAGGCGCTGAACGCGGGCCACCAGGGTTCCGCCGTCATTGCCCACGGGCCGGAGGTTCACCTTGGTGCGGCGCGGCAGGGTTTGCCGCAGCCAATCGGCCGCCGCCTGATCACCCCCCTCCGGGATCGCCACACAGGCCAACTCGACCGTGTAGGTCCGGTTGTGATCCCCCACCTGCAACAGCGTGCCGCTGCGAACCTGCAGGACCTCCGCGGCCTGGGCGCTAGCCGATCCCAGCAGCAAGACCACGGCCAGCAGGGCCGACACCAACCAGCTGCGCATCAGAGCTTGGCGCCGCAGTTGGGGCAGTAGAGGCTCGAGCTGGAGGTGATGTGCCGGCAGCTATGGCACTCGCGGCTGGTGTCGATCGCCAATTCCGGGTGGGAAGGGAGGCCCACCATCTGAGCGTTGCTGGCACCGGGGGGCACCATCGGGTAGCAGTTCTCGTTGCGGCGCACCTTCACCTCGATGAAGGCTGGGCCCGGATGGGCCAGGGCTTCCGCGAGGCTGGAGCGAAGTTCAGAGCGCTCCGTGATCTGAACGCCTTTGACGCCAAAAGCTTCAGCCAGGGCCGGGAAGTTGGGCATGCCTCCGGTCATCTCGGAGGCGGAGTAGCGCTCGCCGTAGAAACTCTCCTGCCATTGGCGCACCATGCCCTGCCAGCCGTTGTTCAGGACCACGACCTTCACGGCCAGGTCGTATTGGCTGAGGGTGCCCAACTCCTGGATGTTCATCAGGATGCTGGCGTCACCGGCCACGCAGATGACGGGCTCCTGGGGATAGGCCGTCTGCACGCCCATGGCAGCGGGCATGCCGAAGCCCATGGTGCCGAGGCCGGCGGAGCTCACCCAGCGGCGGGGACCGGTGTGCAGGAACTGGGCTGCCCACATCTGGTGCTGCCCGACGTCGGTGGTGAAGAAGGCCTTGGGGGAGAGCTCCTGCAGCATCGCCACCACCTCCTGGGGGGCGATCTCGCCTTCAGGGGCGGGGACCACCAGCGGGTAATGCTGTTTCCACTGAGCGATGCGCTCGAGCCAGGCTTCGGTGCGACCGCCGGAGTTCTCCTGCGCAGACGCCGCCAGCAGAGCCTCCAGGGCCAGCTTCACATCGGCCACCACCGGCACATCCGGCTTGCGGGTCTTGCCCATCTCTGCCGCATCGATGTCGATGTGGATCACCTGGGCGCGGGGTGCAAAGCCATCGAGACGACCCGTGACCCGGTCATCGAAACGGGCCCCGGCGGCGATCAACAGATCGCACTCGGTGACTGCGAAGTTGGCGTAGGCCGTGCCGTGCATGCCGAGCATGCCCACGGAGAGGGGGTGCAGCTCGTCAAAGGCACCCTTGCCCATCAAGGTGGTGGTGACCGGCAGGCGGAATCGCTCAGCCAGGGCATGCACCACCTCGTGGGCTCCGCTGCTGATGGCGCCGCCACCGACATAGAGCAGGGGACGCCGGGCCTGGCGAATCAGAGCCAGGGCCGCTTCCACGTCCGCGCTCTGCGGCGGTGTGGGCAGCTGGAAACCAGCCGGTACTGCGCTGCCGGGTTCAACCGGGATGTAATCAAACTCCTCGACGCCCACGTCCTTGGGCACATCGATCAAGACGGGCCCGGGGCGGCCGCTGGCAGCGATCAGGAAGGCCTCGGCAACGATCCGTGCGATGTCGCGGGGATCCCGCACCACCCAGGAGTGCTTCACGATCGGCAGGGTGATGCCGAAGATATCGGTCTCCTGGAAGGCGTCGGTACCAATGGCTGCCCGAGGCACCTGACCGGTGATGACCACCATGGGCACCGAGTCCATGTGGGCCGTGGCAATGCCGGTGACCAGGTTCGTGGCACCAGGACCTGAGGTCCCGAAGCAGACGCCCACCTTGCCGGTGGCGCGCGCATAGGCATCCGCAGCGTGGGTGCCGCCCTGTTCGTGGCGCACCAGGATGTGCTTGAGCCAGCCGCGGGATTCAGCCTTGTGCAGCTCGTCGTAGATGGGCAGGATCGCCCCGCCCGGGTAGCCGAAGATGTGCTCCACGCCATGACGGCGCAGGGAATCCATCAGGGCATAGCCGCCACTCACCCGCCCCGGGGTGGACTGATCTGCGGCGGTGGCCGCTTGCGATACGGACGTAACGGTCACAGCGGCGGCTGACTGCGTTCGACAAGTAGGACAACACTAAGGTCTGGCCAGGGAAACGGCCGGCCCCCGGGGGCTCCGATGTGGGCATCTGCTTACCGGTTTGAGGCGCGTCTTGCAGCCTCCTCGCGTTGCCCGATCAACGTCGCCGCGCCTGGGCCATGGCCTGCAGCACGAGGACCGGATTCACCCACGTGTTGCCGTAGCGGACTCCCCAGTGGAGATGGGGCCCCGTGCTGCGGCCGCTGACCCCCACATGGGCGATGACCTGGCCGCGGCGCACGGGGCTGCCCACCTGCAGTTGCACGGATCCGCTCCGGTAGGTCCCAGCTTCCACCGATCCCGCCAGATGGCAGTAGAGGTGCTCATAGGGCCCAGAGCGGATCACCAGCCCGACACCGCAGCTGTCATCGAGGATCACCTCCTTCACGAGACCTCCCCACCAACTGCGGATCGGCGATCCCAGGGGGGCCGCGATGTCGAGACCCCGGTGCTCTTCGCTGCCACCCCAAGGCCCCAGGCGTGGACCGAAGTGACTGGTGTAACCCGAGAAGACCGCGACGGGGAAGGCCGCCTGGCGCCAGCGCCAGTCCGCAGCGGCGGGGGTGCCAGCCAGCAGCAGGACCGCCAGAGAGGCTGCCCCAAGTGCTGAGGCTCTAGAGCAACCCGAGGGAGTGCAGCGGGCCACGGCCGCTCAGCAGTTCCACCAGGAAAGCGGAGAAGCCGAGCATTGCCAAGCGGCCGTTCCAGACCTCCGAGCTGTTGTTCCAACCCCAGGCCCACTTGTCCTGGGGGTAGAGCTTCACCCGGGTGGAGAGGGCAGCGGCTTGATCCAGGTTCACCTCGGGCCCCTCGAGGGCGTGCTGCACGAGGTTCGCCAGTCCGTTGATAAAGGAGGGGGTGGTGTCCAGGGCCGGGACGCGCCGGAAGTTGGTGATGCCCGCTTCGGTGGCGATTTCTCGGTATTCGATATCGATCTCTTCGAGCGTTTCGATGTGCTCGCTCACAAAGCTGATCGGGACCACAACCAGGTCCTTCACGCCCGCCTCACCCAGTTCATGCAGGGCGTCATCGGTGTAAGGCTTGAGCCACTCCACCGGGCCGACCCGGCTTTGGTAGGCCAGGGTGAAGGGGTTCGGGTGCCCCAGATCCTGAGCCAGCTTGTCCATGATCAGCTGGGCGCAGGTCTCGATCTCCCGCTGGTAGGGATCGCCCGCCTCTTCGACGTAGCTCTTGGGAACCCCGTGGGCACTGAAGAAGACGTGGGCCTCGGCTGGGTTGGGACAGGCCCGGATCTCGCGGGCGATCAGTTCGGCCATGGCGCCCACATAGCCCGGGTCGTCGTAGTAGCTGCGGATGCAGCGGATCGGTAGGCGGGCAAAGGCCGGGTCGCTCTGCCTGAGCCGCTGCAGTTCGCGGAAGCTCGAGCCGCTGGTGCTGATCGAGAAGTGGGGATAGAGGGGGAGCACCACCACCTCATCAATGCCATCGGCCTTGATGTCGGCGACGGCCGATTCCGTGAAGGGGTGCCAGTAGCGCATCGCCACGTAGCTCGTGGCCTCGATGCCGCGCTGGCGCAGGTTGCTCTGCAGTTCGCGGGCTTGCTGCTCGGTAATGCGGCGCAGGGGGGAGCCCCCGCCGATGGAGCGATAGGCGGCCTGGGATTTGCCGGCCCGCAGGCTGCTGATCAGCCAGGCCAAGGGCTTTTGCAGGGCCGGGTTCGGCAGCCGGATGATTTCCGGATCGGCGAACAGGTTGTAGAGGAAGGGCCCCACGTCCTGAATCCGCTCAGGTCCGCCGAGGTTCAGCAGCACTACGCCGACCTTGGCCATGCCCCAGACCGATCAGGAAACAACAGGGGGGAGCGTAACGCTGCCGGCCAAGGGGCTGGCCCCCAGTGATCAGGCTCGATAAGGTCGGCCGGCCCAGCGGCTTGCTCTGATCGCCCCCGATCAACTGGATCTGGCCATTCAGGAGCACAACGCCCTGCTCAGCGCCAGTGGGGTGTCCCTGCGCTTGGAGCGCCGTGGCAGGAAGCTGGGCCTGCGCGGTCCCTTGCCTTGCCGCCAAGGCAGTGGACGTTTCCCCGTGCAACGCATCAGCCTGGGACTCGAGGCTGATGCGGCCGGTCTGGAGGACGCTCGGCTTCAGTTGCGTCGGGTGCTCCAGCAGCTGCAACAGCAGAGCTTCCAGTGGAGTGAGTGGAGCGCTTCGAGCCCTGTCCCAGCAGCGGTGCCGGAGCCGCTGGCGGTGGCGCCCATCTGCGAGTCCTTTGAGCAGGCCTTTTTCAGCGATCCCCGCCGTCGCCGCAACCCATCCGGCTGCCGGACCACCTGGACCAGTGCCTATCTGCCCTACCTGCGCCGCCTGCAGCAGATGGCGGCGGAGCACCAGTTGCGTTTCGGTCTGCCGCTGCTGGAGTCCGTGCTGGAGAGCTATCCCCTGGCCAGTCGATCGCGCCAGCAGTGCGGCACCGCCCTGGCGGCCTTGGCTCGCCAGCAGGGGCTGGAGTTGCCCAAGCAATGGAGTGAGCGGGCCGGCGGTTACGGGCTGCACGCCGCTCAGTTCCGCCAACTCCCCAGCGATCCGCAGATCCTGGAGTGGATCGAGCGCATTCCCAATCCCCGCTGGCGCCTGGCCTACGGACTGATGGCGACCTATGGCCTGCGTAACCACGAGGTGTTTTTCACCGATCTCTCGGCCCTGGCGCCGGGGGGCGATCGCGTGATCCGTGTCTTGCCCACCAGCAAGACGGGAGAGCATCAGGTCTGGCCGTTTCAGCCGGAGTGGGTGGAGCGCTTTGAGCTGCCCCGGCTGGGTTGCGATCGTCTGCAGCTACCCGAGGTCTGCACAGACCTGCGCCGTACCACCCTGCAACAAGTGGGCCGGCGGGTGGCGGAGCAGTTTCGCCGCTACCAGATCCCCCTGACGCCCTACGACCTGCGTCATGCCTGGGCTGTGCGCACCATTCATATCGGTCTGCCCGACACGGTGGCGGCTCGAATGATGGGGCACTCCGTGGCGATCCACACCCGCACCTATCACCACTGGATTACCCGCCGCGATCAACAACAGGCGGTGGATGCGGCGCTGGCTCGATCCCGGGCCGCCTGATCGGCGGATGCTCCAGGCAGATTGGATGCATTGCCTCACCTCACCCATGCAGGATCCCGCAGCTCTGGATCAGTCCGCCGCGGAACTCGGCATGGGCGGAGATCTGGCGCCGGAATCCACGGCCGACGCCTACCAACGGCGGATGGCCCGGCGCAAGGAAGTGCAGCAGCAGCGCGTCGGTGAGCGCAATCTGGAGAAGGGCCTGGTGCTGGTCTTCACCGGCGATGGCAAGGGCAAGACCACTGCAGCTCTGGGTCTGGTGCTGCGCACCCTCGGTCACGGCGAGCAGGTGGCTGTCGTGCAGTTCATCAAGGGTGGCTGGCATCCCGGGGAAGCCAAAGCGCTGGAGCTCTTCGGTGAAGCCCTGCATTGGCATGCCCTGGGTGAAGGTTTCACCTGGGAGACCCAGGACCGCGAGCGGGATCGGACCCTGGTGCAACAGGCCTGGCAGCGATCCTGCGACTACCTGGCGGATGCCAGCCGCAAATTAGTGGTCCTCGATGAAGTCAATGTGGCCCTCAAGCTGGGCTATCTGGCGGTGGAGGATCTGCTGGAGGGGCTGGCCCTGAGACCTCCCTTGACCCATGTGGCCTTGACCGGCCGCGGCGCCCCACCGGCCCTGCTGGAGCGCGCGGACCTGGTCACCGAGATGAAGCTCGTGCGGCACCCCTTCCGGGAGCAGGGCGTGAAGGCCCAGGCCGGGATCGAGTTCTAGAGCTGCTGGGTGCTGTGGGCCTCCAGGATCGCCAGGCTGCTGAGCAGAACCGAGAGTCCGCTGATCAGCAAAGCCCGGTGCACCACCGGCTCCCGCCAGCAGCTGGGGTCTTCGCTGAGCCGCTCCACGGCCGAGAGGGTGAGCCGGGCCATCAGGCCGCTGCGGCTCGAGCCTGATGGCTGCGCGGGTGGGTGCTGCTCGCGGTCCATCCCTTGCTCCCGATTGATGCCAATCGAAGCGCTCAGCGCCAGCTTCGGCAAGGGATCTCACGCTTGCTACTGTTCGGCCAACGGATCTGCAGCACGAAGGGATGGCCTACCAGCGCGTGTTGCTGAAGCTCAGTGGCGAAGCCCTGATGGGTGAGCAGGGCTACGGCATCGACCCTGCAATCGTGAATGCCATCGCCAAGGACGTCGCCGCGGTGGTCGCCGATGGCACCCAGTTGGCCATCGTGGTGGGAGGCGGCAATATCTTCCGCGGCCTGAAGGGTTCAGCCGCGGGGATGGACCGGGCCACGGCCGATTACGTGGGCATGCTCGCCACCGTGATGAATGCCATCACCCTGCAGGACGGTCTCGAGCGCGCTGGCATTCCCACCCGCGTGCAAAGCGCCATCTCCATGCAAGAGGTGGCCGAGCCCTATATCCGCCGCAAGGCGATTCGCCACATGGAGAAGGGGCGTGTGGTGATCTTCGCGGCTGGCACCGGCAACCCCTTCTTCACCACCGACACCACCGCGGCCCTGCGCGCCGCCGAGATCGGAGCCAACGTGGTGTTCAAGGCCACCAAGGTCGATGGGGTTTACAACAAGGACCCCAACAAGCATGCCGATGCGGTTCGCTACGAGAGCCTGTCCTTTATGGATGTGCTCAGCGGCGAGCTGGAGGTGATGGACAGCACCGCCATCGCCCTCTGCAAGGACAACGCGATCCCCATCGTGGTGTTTGATCTCTTTGGCGCCGGCAACATTGGCCGGGCGGTGCGCGGTGAACCCATCGGCACCAGCATCCTTCCTTCCGCCTGACGGGGCTGCAGCCTCCCCCTCCCTCTGCCCTTCTCAACGCCATGGATCTCGAAGCCAGCATGCGCAAATCGGTGGAGTCCACCCAGCGCACCTTCAACACCATTCGCACCGGCCGAGCCAACGCGTCGCTGCTCGACAAGATCCAGGTGGAGTACTACGGCGCTGACACTCCGCTGAAGTCCCTGGCCACCATCAGCACCCCGGACTCGACCACGATTCAGCTGCAGCCCTTTGATATGGGCTCCCTGGCTCTGATCGAAAAGGCCATCTCGATGAGTGATCTGGGCCTGACCTGCAACAACGACGGCAAGGCGATCCGCATCAATATTCCGCCGCTCACCGAAGACCGCCGCAAGGAGCTCTGCAAGCTGGCCGCCAAATACGCCGAAGAAGGCAAGGTGGCGTTGCGCAACATCCGCCGCGATGCCATCGACAAGGTGAAGAAGCAGGAGAAGGACGGCGAGTTCTCTGAAGATCAGAGCCGCGACGAGCAGGACAAGGTTCAGAAGCTCACCGATAAGTTCATCGCTGAGATCGAGAAGCTGCTGGCTGAGAAAGAGGCCGACATCCTGAAGGTTTGAGCGCCTCGGCTCACGTGCACGACGTCATCGTGATCGGAGCCGGTGCAGCCGGCTCCGCTGCCGCTTATCACCTGGCAGCGCGGGGCCGGCGTGTCCTGTTGGTCGAAGCTCAAGCGCTGCCCCGCTACAAACCCTGCGGTGGTGGGATGGCGGCTTCGGTGCAGAAGCTGTTTCCCTTTGATCTTCAGCCTGCTGTTGATCAGGTGATCACTCAGGTGCGCTTCACCTGGTGTCTTGAAGATCCGGTCATTGCCGTGTTGCCCGGCGATTCACCCTTCTGGATCGTTCAGCGCTCCAAGCTCGACAACCATCTCGCCCAGCAGGCGGTGGCCGCGGGTGCTGAGCTTCTCGATCGCACGGAGGTCACGGCCCTGACGCGTGATGGCGACGGTTGGTCGCTGGAAGCCAGTGGTCACGTCTACCGCTCACGAGCCGTGGTGATCGCGGATGGCTCGGATTCGCGTTTTGCGGCGCCGCTGGGCCTGGGTCCTGCTCGCCCACGTTTCGCTGCTGCCGTCGCGGTGGATGTGGATGCGGAGGTGCTCGAGCCCGAGACGGCGCGGTTTGAGTTTGGTCTGGTGCGACACGGGTTCTGCTGGGCGTTCCCGCGGCAAGGGGGCTACAGCATCGGTGTGGGCACCTTTGTGGGCCGGGAGGCGGCCGATGCCGATGCGGTTCTGGCCCAACTGCTCCCCTCCCTGGGCTTGCCGGCCGATGCGGGCCTGCGCCGCAGCTCTCCGCTGCGGGTCTGGGATGGCCATCACCCATTGCACACGGCTGGTGCCGTGGTCGTCGGCGATGCGGCATCCCTCTGTGATCCCTTCCTGGCCGAGGGCCTCAGGCCAGCCTTGATGAGTGGCGTCAAGGCTGCTGAGGCGATGGATCGCTACCTGGCTGCCCCCGATGCGCAGAGCGCCTCCGCCGCTCTGGAGGGCTACACCGCCACCATGCGCGCCAACTGGGGCGAATCCATGGCCTGGGGCAGCCGGATCGCACAGGTCTTCTACCGGGTGCCGAAGGTCGGCTACCAGTTAGGGATCAAGCGTCCGACGGCACCGCAACGCATTGCGCAGATCCTCTCCGGGGAGATGGGCTACGGCGATATCGCCCAGCGGGTGGTCAAGCGACTGCTGTTTCAGCGGGGCTGAAGGGCCTCGGCTGCTTACTTGCTGCAGTCCTTGAGATCGCGCAGCCGCTGGTCAATGGACGCCAGCAGCTCAATGGCGAACATGGGCGACTCCTGGACCGCAAAGAGGAACTTTTCGCGGTTCATCTTCAGCAGCCGGCAGGCCGTTGCTGCTTTGGCGTTGCCGTAGCGGCGATGATCAGCGGTGACCAGAGCGCCCGCTCCGAACACATCACCGGCCTTGATGGTCTCGCTGCCCACCTCATCGTTCCAGGTGAGTTCCACCGAGCCCTCCAGCACGCCAAACATGCAGTCACCGGTTTCGCCAGAGCGAAAGATCTGATCGCCGGTAGAGGCCTCTAAAACCTCGCCCTGACTGGCCAGGGCACGCATGGTGTCAAGGGCGTTCAAGGTGCGTGCGGGGTGAGAGATGGTCGTTGGCAAGCAGTGAAGCTCAGCTGCTGACCGCCAGAGCCGCTCCGAGGCCGCCTCGGATATCGGCCGGCATCAGGCGCCCATCGTGGTCGGTGTCCAGGGCATCGAAGACCGCATCACTTCCCAGCCATTCTTCGCGGGTGATGCAGCCGTCGCCATCGAGGTCATTGAGCAGGAAGATTTCCTGGGCGGCGTGTTGGAAGGCACTGGCACCCTCCAGTTCACCAAGCCTGTGGGCGAGCTGGGCCTCCAGGGTCTCGATCGCTTTGCTGAAACCGCGGATGCCCTCGTCGAGTTTTTCGCTGGCCATCTGATCGCCGGCCATCATCGCGCTGAAGGCCGCCTGGTCGAGGTGAATCTGTGCCTCGGTGGCAGCGGGGTCGAAGGCATTCAGCTTGCGCTTCAGTTCTCCTTCGCTGTGGCGTAGCTGATCCAGCAGGGCCGGAGAGATGGTGAGCAGATCGCAACCCGCCAACTCGACGATCTCGTCCATGTTGCGGAAGCTGGCACCCATCACCTCCGTCTTGTAGCCGTAGGTCTTGAAGTAGTTGAAGATCTTGCTCACCGAGAGCACCCCGGGATCTTCCGGACCGGGATAACTCTCGCGGCCGGTGCTCTTCTTGAACCAATCAAGAATGCGGCCGACGAAGGGGGAGATCAGTGTCACGCCAGCCTCGGCGGCAGCGACGGCCTGCGCAAAGCTGAACAGCAGGGTGAGATTGCAGTGGATGCCTTCTTTCTCGAGGACTTCGGCGGCCTTGATGCCCTCCCAGGTCGAGGCGATCTTGATCAGCACCCGTTCGCGTCCGATCCCAGCTTGGCGATAGAGGCCAATCAGTTTGCGCGCTTTGGTGATGGTGGCTTCCGTGTCGTAACTCAGCCGTGCATCCACTTCGGTCGAAACCCGGCCGGGGACGATCTTGAGGATTTCGAGGCCGAAGGTCACGCAGATTTCGTCGAGGGCTTCGCGCACGACTTCTTCCGCGGGAGCGGATGGTCCGCAGACCTCTCGCGATTGCCGCAGGGAGCTATCAATCAGGTTCTGGTAGGCGGGGATCTGGGCTGCCGCCAGGATTAAGGAGGGGTTGGTGGTGGCGTCCCGCGGGGTGAACTGCCGAATGGCATCGATGTCCCCCGTATCGGCAACCACCACGGTCATGGCCGCCAGTTGATCAAGCAGATTGGCCATGCTGGGCCCCGGATATGTCGTCAAGCTAGCCGTGGTCTCTGGCTGGCGTTTCTCCCTGTTATCAACCGGTCACCTGGGTTATCAACCGGTCACCTGGTTGCCCATCAGCTGCGGGCGGTGGAGGGGACATTTCGGCTGGGCGGAATTTTCTCAATCACCAGCAGGGCTTCGATGATCTGTTTGGCGACGGGAACGGCCACGGTTGAGCCATAGGCATTGCCCCCTTGGGGTTCATCCACCACCACCAGCACAACAAAGCGTGGATCGTTGATCGGCAGGTGGGCAATGAAACTCGTGATCCGGGCTCCTGAGACATAGACGCCGTTCTCGGCTTTCTGGGCTGTCCCGGTCTTGCCGCCGATGCGATGGCCAGGGATCTGAACCCCCTTGCCGCTGCCTTTCTCCACCACGGTTTCCATCCAGTTGAGAACCGTCTGGGCAATCTCCGGTTTGATCAGCTGGACCCCGGAGGCCGGAGGTGCTGGGGCCAGGTCATCGCCTGAACGCAGGCCGCGGGTGATGTGCGGGCTCACGAGCCGACCGCCGTTGGCCAGCATGGCGTGGAGCTGAATCAACTTCAGCGGGGTGAGATTGAAGCCCTGGCCGAAGGCGGCCGTGGCGGGCTCGATCGGCTGGGTCTTGAAGGTTTCCAGAGACTTCAACTGACCCGCCACGGCTCCCGGTAGATCGGTGTCAGGGGTGGTGTCGATGCCCAGGGTGTGGAGCCAGTGCCAGAAGCGTGCTGGCTTAACCCGCCGCATGGCTTGCACCATGCCCACGTTGCTGGAGACCTGCAGGACGGTGGGGAAGTCGATCACCCCATTGCCTTTGCGGTCGTGGTTGAAGATCGGCCAGCCTCCGATGGTGAGTTGACCGCTGTCGTTGACCTTGCCGGAGGGATCGATGGCGTTTTCCTGCAGGGCGATCGCCAGGTTGATGGGCTTAAAGGTCGAGCCCGGCTCATAGAGGTCCTGCACGGACCATTCGCGGAACAGCCCGGGCTTGTAACTCCAGAAGCGGTTGGGGTCATAGGTGGGGGTCGAGGCCAGTGCCACCAACTCGCCATTGCGGACGTCCATCACCAGGGCGACGCCGCGTTTGGCCTTCCACTGCTTCACCTGGTTGGTGAGGGCCATCTGGGCCACTTGCTGCAGGCGAGCGTCGAGGGTGAGCTGTAGGCGCAGGTCATCGCCGTAGATCACACCAGCCTTCAAGCCATCGGGCAGGGGCGTGCCATCGGCGCCGCGGCGCAGGCTGCGGGTGGATTCATGGCGGCGCAGATCACGGTCCCGGCTCTGTTCCAGGCCGGCTTGGGGAACGCGCTCCAGGTTGAGGAAGCCGACCACGTTCGCGAACAGCCCCCCCTGGGGATACACCCGTTGGGGATAGGCCTCCAGGTCGATCCCGCTGATGCCCAGCTCGCGCACCCGCTGGGCGGTTTCAGGGTCCAGGTCATTGACCAGCTTCACGCCGGATTTACGGCCATCCATGGCTTTGACCAAATCCGCCATCGGCTTGCCCAGCACCGTGGACAACTTGCGGGCCACATCGACAGGGCTGCGCAGCCTGCCGATGTCGTCGCCAGGGAAGGAGAAGTAGCGCGGATGGGCCCAGAGGGTGAACCGCTCTTCGTCGAGCGCGACGAGACGTCCCTGCCGATCGACGATGGTGCGGCGACGTCCAAGGGGCGTCACGGTCTGGGTCTGGATGGAACGGGCTCGCTCCAGGAGTTCATTCCCCTGGATCACCTGCACCCAGGCCAGCCGCAGCGCAAGGCCGCCGAGGCCTGCCGCCAGCAAGGCGTAGACCATCCAGAGGCGCCGGGATGGCACCGGTTGAAAGGCCAGGACCCGTTGCCTGCGGCTGCCGCCACCGCTGGCGCGTGGTGCAGGACGTCTCCCCTGCAGCCTCTCCGTCGCCATCAGTACCCGGGAAGAATCTGACCGGGATTCACCTGAGCCAGCAGGGTCTCAAAACCAGTGCTGGCCTGGGGGGCCGGGGGGTCCACATAGACCAGCTTCTCGCTGCTGGTGGGCTCGAGCAGGGCGGGCTTGCGGGTCATCGCCAGGTGGTGCTGCTCCAGCACCGCCGAGGATTCCTGCAGACGGTGTTCCAGGCGCTGGGCCGATTCCAGGCTCTGGAAGCTGTTCGTCCAGCGGCCCTGCCAATGGAGGGTGAGGGCGCTCAGACCCACGACCGCAACACCCAGGCCGACCAGGCTGCCGTCGGCAATGCGATGGAGGTTGCCAAGCCAGGGTGAACGTCGCTCGAGTTGACGAGCAGAAAGGGACCCTTGGATCAGTTCGAGCGGTCTGCGGGAGCGGCTGTTCTGTGCCTCACTGCGCTGCTGGAGCGGAACGGCAACCACAAACGTCGTCAAGATCTGCGCAAGTCAACCACGCGACGGGGAGCGCAGCAAGCACTTGTTGCCGAGTGCTGTTTCACCACCCCAAGACCACCAGGTTCAGAAAGGTCAGGCTGTTCCAGAGGGCATGCATCAGCACGCAGCTGGCCAGACGTCCGCTGCGCCAGCGCAGCCATCCCAAACCCAGGCCGAGCACCAGCAAGGGCGGAAATTCACCGAGGCTCAAATGGGCGATGGCGAAGACCGCGGCGCTCAGGGCAATTCCACCGGCGGTTCCCAGGTGGCGGGCGGCCACGGGCAGCAGCACGCCGCGGAAGATCGTCTCTTCAAACAGCGGTGCCAACACGATGGCCGTCAGGCCGAAACAGGCCAGGGCCGGCAGGTTGTGACTGCTGAGCACCAACTCCAGCAACGGGTTGCTGCCCCCTGGGTCACCCCAGAGCTTGGCCTGCAGCCAACCGGTGAAGCTCACCAGCGGCAGCACCATCAGAAACCCCTTGAGGGCCATGCGCAGATTCGGCCCTGCCGGCCGCCAACGCCACTGCAGCCATCCCCCGTCCGGAGCTGTTCCTAGGGAAGACAGCATCCAGCGCAGGATCAGCAGGGGCCCTGCCATCAAGGCGCCGTAGAGGCCCAGTACCGAGAGGCCTTGCCGGAAGGTGGCGTTCAGGGAGAGGCCATCCAGCAGCGCGGTGAGCAGGGGACCGACCAGCAGGGGAGTCAGCAATTCACCGACCACCACAAAGCCACCGGCCACCAGCAGCACCGCGTCGACTCCTGAAAGCGCCGGGCCCGACCAGGCTGGTGCTGCAGGCGTGCGGCCGCGCCAGCGCTGCCAGAGTTCTCTCACCAGCAACGCGAGCCCCAGCAGCAGGCCCGTGCCGGGCACCAGGGTGATCGCGAGCAATTGGTTCGTGGCGCGCCGGGCCGTGCCAGCGATGTCACAGCGGCTGGCCTCAGGCTCACCCTTGAGGGCTGCCTCGCAGGTCCATTGGCGCACCAGGGTGGAGCCGTTCACCTGCTGAAGCAGCGCCCGCAGTTCCCTGGGAGAGAGAGTCCCAGGTTGGTTCAAGCCCGCGACCAGCTCTTGCAAGGCCCCGCCCTGGGATTGCAGGGAGCTGAGGGTCCTCGTCGCCAGGTCGCTTTGCCCCGATCTGGCCTGGACCAGGGCCAGCTCCAACAGCAGATCCGGCGAGCTGGCTCGACCAGCCTCAGCGTTCTGCGTGATCTGTTCGCCCAGGGCCTTGCTCAAGGTGGCCAGGGGGTCGCCTGGGGCCAGCCATTGCCGAAGGGGAGGCTCCAGGTTGGGGGCCGCCAGCACGGTCAATTCCAGTTGCCGCAGGTTGAGCGTGCTGCCGACTGAGGGACGGTTCAGGCTTTCGATCAGACCGTTCAGCCACAGCAGGATGCTGAGGGCCAAGCTCAGCAGGGCCAGGCCAAGCTTCCATCCGGGGCTGCCGGCTGCACCGTTATTTGCGCTCAACCCGCCGCTGACCTCCGGTCTCTCAATCCGGGCATTCTGTCGGCCGGGGGAGCCTCGAAAGCACTCCAATACGATGACTTTTCGTCACCCGAGTGCCCGTGTCTCTGCGGATCCTGCTGGTTCGTCATGGCCTGAGCAGCTTCAATCTGGAGCACCGCATTCAGGGCCGAGACGATCTGTCCTCGCTGACGGAGGAAGGGGCCAAGCAGGCTCTGGCCACCGGTGAGGCCCTGCGCGGTCTCACGATCGATGCGGCCTACAGCTCACCGTTGCGGCGAGCCCATGACACAGCCACGGCTCTGTTGGCCGCCCATGGCTCCGGCCTTGAGCCCCAGCTCGATGCTGACCTGCTCGAGGTGGACCTGTCTCCCTGGAGTGGTCTGCTCAGCTCTGAGGTGCGTGAGCGCTTCCCGGAGGCCCACCACACCTGGACCCACCACCCGGAGCAACTGCAGCTGCAGCGGGCCGATGGCAGCAGCTACGCCCCCATCCCGGAGTTGATGGAGCAGGCCCAGCGCTTTGTCGACAAGCTGCTGAGCGCCCATGATCCCGCTGCCCCCGAAGCGCGGACGGTGCTGGTGGTGGGGCACAACGCGATCCTGCGCTGCCTGCTCTTGACCCTGCTGGGCCTGCCGGCCTCCGGCTTCCGGCGACTCCGCCTGGACAACGCCTCCCTATCGGTGCTGAACCTGAGCCCGGTGGAGGGCCAGATCACGGTTCAGATCGAATCCCTCAACGGCACCACGCACCTGCACCCGGAGGTCTGCGCCAGCACGTTCCCCAGCAAAGGCCCTGGCCCCCGGCTGCTGCTGGTGCGTCATGGTGAAACCGACTGGAACCGGCAGGGGCGCTTCCAGGGGCAGATCGATATTCCCCTCAACGAGAACGGCCTGGCCCAGGCGGCGGCGGCGGGTGATTTCCTGCGCAGGGTGAGGTTCGATCGTGCCTACACCAGCTCCATGGCCCGCCCGCGCCAGACGGCCGAAGGGATCCTCAAGCACCACCCCGGTGTCCCCCTGACCAGCGTGCGGCACCTCGTGGAGATTGGTCATGGCGAGTGGGAGGGCTGCCTGGAGGAGGAGATTTCAGCGAGCTGGGCTGATCTCCTGGCCGACTGGAAGCGAGCCCCCGAGACCGTGCAGATGCCGGAGGGCGAGAACATCCATGAGGTGTGGGAACGCTCGCTGGTGGGATGGAACACCATCGCGGCCAGCCTGGATGCCAGCGAAACCGCCCTGGTGGTGGCCCATGACGCCGTCAATAAGACGATTCTCTGCGCCCTGCTCGGTCTGACTCCCGCGGACATCTGGGCGGTCAAGCAGGGCAACGGGGGCGTCACGGTGATTGATTACCCCCATGGCACCGATCAACCCCCGGTAGTGGTTTGTTTGAACCAAACGGCCCATCTTGGGGGTGTTCTCGATCGCACCGCCGCCGGTGCGCTCTGACGCCGGACCCCTGAAAGCGCGATGACGATCAGCCCCTCCCAGCCGCTGCTGCTCCAGCAGGTGCTCGTGCTGGAGGGGCCTTCTCAAGATCCGAGGCCCCAGGATGTCCTCTTGGAGCAGGGGCGCATCAAGGTCCTTGGCGGAGACTGCCTTGAGCAGGCGATGACCGCCGGATGTGCCGTGTTGCCGGCCAGCGAGCTGTTGCTGGCACCAGCACTGATCGACCCCCATTCGGAGCTGGTCGATCCCCAGAGCGGAGTCGCGGAGAACCTCGCCTCCTTGGAGCGCTCTGCCATCGCGGCGGGCTATGGAGTCGTGGCGTTGTTGCCCAAGGCGATCAGCTGGCGCGATACGCCAGAGCAGCTCCAGCCCCTGCAGCGGCGGACGGATCTGCAGATGCCCTTGTGGGGCAGCTTCAGCCGCGCTGGGGCGGGCCATGAGTTGGCGCCCCATGCCGATCAGCTCGCGGCAGGAGCCGTTGGCCTGGCCGATGGCGATGACTGCCCGGCGTTGGCGCTGCTGGAGCGGGGCCTGACCTTGGGGGAGATGGAGCGGGCGCCGCTGCTATTGGCCCCCCGCGACGCGCGCTTGTCTCAGGACGGCTTTGTGCGCGAAGGCGTCGAGGCACTGCGGGCCGGTTGGCCGATGGATCCGCCCACGAGCGAGACCATTCCGCTGCAGAACCTCCTGGCACTGGCCGAGCGCCACCCCGATTGCCGCCTGCAGCTGATGAATCTCTCCACCGCGCAGGCGGTGGCGCAACTCAGGCAACTGGCGCCCCAGCAGCGCCCGGAAGCCACGGTTTGCTGGTGGCATCTGTTGGCGGACATCGGCAGCCTTGATCCGATCGCCGAGGGCTGGCGCATGCGCCCCCCCCTGGGAACCCCGGCCGATCGCCGCGCCCTCAAACAGGCCCTCTCTGAGGGCCTGATCAGCGCGGTGGCCGTTCACCATCAGGCCCTCGACCCCGAGGAGCAACTGCTGCCTTTGGATCAGCGCCAGCCAGGGGTTGCGGGTCATCGCTTTGTCCTGCCGGCCCTCTGGCAGGAGCTCATCGTGCGGGATGGCTGGAGCATTCAGGCCCTATGGCAGGCGCTCTGCTTCGGGCCCGCTGCTCTGCTGAACCTGCCCGCCCCGCGCCTCCAGGTGGGCAGCAACAACTGGCTCCTGTTCGATCCCAATCGTCACTGGAGCGCCCGAGAGGATTCAGAAGCTCCCCAGGCGGCCAATCAGCCCTATGGACGCGCGAGTCTCTGCGGTCAGGTGATTGCCGCCGGTCTTAACCCGGAGCTTTGGCGGGAGCCTTCTGCAGGGGATCGGCGCTCTTGAGGGCACCGGCGCTGCCCAGGGGCCAGAACCGCCAGAACGCCCGGCCGATGATTTCCCGTTCCGGCAGGAAAGGCCCGCCGGGCCAGAAGCGACCGTCCCAGCTGTTGCCACGGTTGTCGCCCAGCACGAGCACATGGCCGGGGGGCACCACGGTATTCAGGGTGCGGCAGGGTCCCATCCCCATGGCATCCACGGGGCAGTAGTTCTGCACGTAGGGCTCTTGGAGGGCCTGACCGTTGACGTTGACCTCGCCGCGGGGATTCACCACGACGCGGTCACCGGCGACGGCGACGACGCGTTTGATGTAGGCGTCGCAGGCCGGATTCTGCAGCCCGGGCACGCTGTTGATGATCGGCAGATTCACCAGCAGACAGCTCAGCGGTCCAGCGGAGCGGCCGCTGCTCAGCACCGGATCGAAATGGTGTGGGGCATGGAACACCACGATCTCGCCCCGGCGCGGGGAGCGACGACGCAGGGACAGCTTCTCCACCAGCAGGCGGTCCTGCAATTGCAGCCCCGGCAGCATGGAGCCGGAGGGGATGTAGCGCGCCTCCAGCACGAACTGCCTGACCCCAAGCGCGACGCCCAGGGTGATCAGCACCCCGCGCCAAAACACCCAGGGGCTCTCATTCGGTTGAGTGCTGCTGGGTTGTGTGCTGCTGGCCGGTGACGGATCGTGCGAGGACAAGGACGGGGCTGCCAGCAAGGGGTTTGGCTAGGGAAGATTAGGGCGCTCCCTCTGGCCCCTCGATGGTTCGTCCCCGCTGGCTGTCAGCGCAGAGAACTGGCGTCTCGCGTTCCTGGTTGCTCTGGGACCGGGCCATCGCCCTCTGGGCGGCCGTCAATCTGATTTGGGTGGTCTTTGACATCACCTATGTCCCGTTTCGCACCTTCTGGTTGCAGCGGAATCTGACGCCGCTGCCTCAGGTGCCGCTGGTGGTGCCGCTCACCCTGCTGCCAGACATCACCCCGCTGTACGACCCGGTCAAGGGGATTGAGCCCCATCGAGAAACCCAGGCCTACCTGCGGCACTTTCAGGCTCTCGATCAGGCCCTGAGCACCGACGCGCCCCTGGCGGCCAGCGCGGCCCAGCGCAGCAAGCAGGTCGAGCTGACCCTCGCGATGATCAATGAGAACCCCTTTGCCGCCTCCGGCAACAGCGGGACCCTCGAGAAACTGAAGAATCGTCTACGCCAGCGGGCGGGTCTGGACTCCGCCAAGCAGTCCGCGGCCCTGTTGCTGAGTGATGGCTGGTTGAACCGCCAGGGCTGGCAGGAGGAGCGCCGCTTCTGGCAGCAGCAGATCCTTCCCCTGGTGGCGACCAGCTACTGGCGCTCCATCGATGAAAACGGCCGTCCCACGGATCACTCCTGGCGCTACGACCTGTTGTTGTTCCAAGGCGTCTTCGCCTTCGACATCCTGTTGCGCATGGTGCGCCTGCGCCGCCGCTTCCCCGGCCTGAGTTGGCGTGACGCGCTGCTGCGCCGCTGGATCGATCTCCCCTTGCTGCTGCCGTTCTGGCGCTGGCTCCGGGTGGCTCCGGTGGTGGAGCGGCTGAGTCAGGCCGGCTTGATCGATGTGGAGCCGCTGCGAGCGGTGATCAGTCGGGGCGTGGTCTCCCTGCTGGCCCTGGAGCTGTTCGAAGTGCTCGCCTTGCAGCTCGTGGATGGCACCCAATCCTTGATCCGTTCTCCCCAGTGGCCGCGGATGATCCGCAGCCTGCGCAGCCATCAGAGCGTCAGTGCCTTGCAGCAGCAGTCTGAGCAGCCCCTTCTGGGCCTGTTGCGTCTCTGGGGCCCCATGGTGCTGGGCCAGGTCACCCCGCGGCTCACCCCTGAGCTGCAATCTCTGCTGGGCCATGCCCTCGAGCAAAGCCTGCGGGAGGTTCCTGCAGGCAATGTGGTGCCCAGGGCCCTCTCCAGGCAGTTGAGCGCTGGCATGGTGGACAGTCTGGTGGAGCTCTCCCGGGGCACCGCTGAACGCCTGGCGGAAAGCGATGAACGGCAGGCCGCCCTGCTGCAGCGCTTCGGTGATCGCTTCTGGGAGGAGCTTGCGGCAGCCCTTGAGCGAGGCGACACCCTGGAGCGCTCCCAACTGCTCCTTTGTGGCCTACTGCAGCAGCTGAAGCTGAACTACCTCGCTCAGATGAATCGCGCCGGGATTGGCGCCCTGATGGATGAGCTCGATCAGTTGACCGTTCCCGTCAGCGATTCGTCAGGGCCGCCTCCCACTCCTCCTGCTTGAACCCCACCAGGGCGATGCCTGCGGCGGTGAGCGCGAAGGGGCGTTTGATCAATTTGCCATCGGCCGCGAGGGCCTGCAGAGCTTCCGCGTCGCTCATGGCATTCACGGCGGCTGCGCCCAGGGCGCGATAGCTCTGGCCGCTGGTGTTGAAGAGACGTTTGCGCCCGAGGGCCGCAAAGGCCGTGTTCAGCTCGCTCGCACTGGGGGGCGAGAGGGTGATGTTGACGATCTCAAGGTTGCCGCTTGCCACAGAAAAGCCCTGCTGGGCGAGCCATTGCAGGGCTTTGCGGCAGGTGCCGCATTGGGGGTAGCTGTAGATCCGCAGGACGCTGCCGGGACTCACTTGCCGAGCAGGTTCTTGATGGCGCCCAGGAGGCTGTTGGAGCCAGTACCGGCACCGCCTTGCGGACGGGTGCGAACGGTGACGTCGCCGTTCACGCTGGTGCGGCAGCTCAGGCGGTAGTTGGCGGGACGATCAGCCAGGTAAACCTGCTCAACGTCGCTGCGGGGGGAGAGGTTCTGCATGCCTTCCACCACTTCCACCACGCAGGTGCCGCACTGGCCCACGCCACCGCAGTTGTTGAGGTTGTTCAGGCCCTTGTAGGGGTTGATGCCGGCATCGATGGCTGCCTTGCGCAGGTTTGCGCCCTCGATGCATCCGACCTGCTGGCCTTCCTGTTCAAAACGGATGGTGGGCACGGACGGACGGGGAGCTTCGGCGCCGACAAACTTACCTGCCCGGCGCCGTTTGTTGAAAGCGAATCGTCGGGCTGACACCATTTGCATCGTGGTGTCTGGGCGTCG
>JBMSIW010000022.1:0-20404 GCA_049418265.1 Vulcanococcus sp. | reverse complement strand
AGAGCGCGATGTCCGCTGCCGGCTCCTCTGCGGCCAGCTCCTCTGCTGACAGCTCCTCTGCTGACAGTTCAGTGGCTGCTGTCCAGTGGCTGCCGCAGGGCTCCTACGAGGACATTCGCTTTGACCTCAGCGAGGAGGGCATCGCTCGCATCACCATCAACCGACCGGAGAAGCGCAATGCGTTTCGTCCCAAGACGGTGATGGAGCTCTTTGACGCCTTTTCACGGGTGCGAGACAACCCCCGCATCGGTGTGGTGCTGTTCACCGGTGCCGGCCCTGCAGCCGATGGTGGTTATGCCTTCTGCGCTGGGGGCGATCAGAGCGTGCGCGGTGATGGCGGCTACGTCGGTGATGACGGCTTGCCAAGGCTGAACGTCCTCGATCTGCAGCGGCTGATCCGCAGCTTGCCGAAGGTGGTCATCGCTCTGGTGGCGGGCTATGCCATCGGCGGCGGTCAGGTGCTGCATCTGCTCTGTGATCTCAGCCTGGCTGCAGAGAATGCGCGCTTTGGCCAGACCGGACCGCGGGTGGGGAGTTTTGACGGAGGGTTTGGTGCTGGTTACCTGGCCCGCGTGGTGGGCCAGCGCAAGGCTCGGGAGATCTGGTTCCTCTGCCGTCAGTACGGGGCTGATGAGGCCTTGCAGATGGGGCTGGTGAATGCGGTGGTGCCCTTGGAGGACCTCGAAACGGAAGGGGTGCGCTGGGCTCGCGAGGTCTTGCAGCACAGCCCCACGGCGATCCGCTGCCTGAAGGCGGCCTTCAACGCGGAGACCGACGGGATGGCCGGGATTCAAGAGCTGGCCGGCCAGGCCACCCATTTGTTCTACCGAACTGAAGAGGGACAGGAGGGCCGTAACGCGTTCCTGGAGAAGCGATCGCCCGATTTTTCACAGTCCCCCTGGCTGCCGTAGCACACTCGCTGTCTCGTAGCTAGTCCTAGGTGAGACCGCTTCTAGGACTGTGGCTGCCCTTCGCTCCCCGCTCTCAGCTCTTTTAGCCCTGGGCCTGCTGACCCAGGCCGCCCAGGCCCGTCAGCCCGACCCAGTGCCGCCGCCGGCTCCGGTGATCAGTGACGCAGTGGCTCTGGCCCGTGTGCCCAGCACCCTGCGCTCCCAGGAGGGCCTGCATCTGGTGCTGGATCGTCAGACCCGCCAGCTGATGGTCTTTGACGGCGGTCGTCTGATGCATCGCTTCCCGGCCGCGGTGGGTACGGAGGGTTGGGAGACCCCCGCGGGCACCCACCAGGTGTTGGAGAAGGTTTCGCAGCCCATCTGGCAGCACCCCGGCAATGGCAAGCATGTCGGTCAGGGACCGGCCAATCCCCTGGGTTCCCGTTGGATCGGCTTCTATCGCGATTGCACCCCCAAGCAGAACGCCTGGGATGGGGAGCGCTATCTGACGGTGGAGGGCTGCACGGTGGCGGGCTTCCATGGCACGCCCCACCGATGGACCGTGGGCCGGGCGGTCTCCCATGGCTGCGTGCGTCTCTACGAGGAGAACGTGCAGAAGTTGTTTGACCTGGTCGAAGTGGGCACTCTGGTCACGGTTCTGCCCTAGAGAACGCCCGTAGAGTTGCGCCCACTTGAGTCCGGTCACGACCATGCGGGTGCTGTTTGCTGCGGCCGAATGCGCCCCGATGGTCAAGGTTGGTGGCATGGGGGACGTGGTGGGCTCCCTGCCCCCGGCCCTGACGCCGCTGGGTCACGACGTGCGGCTGATCATGCCCGGCTACGGCCGCCTCTGGAGCCTGCTGGACATTCCGGCTGAGCCCATCTGGCGCGGCCACACGATGGGCACCGACTTCGCCATCTACGAATCGCGCCATCCCGGCAACGGGTTGCCTCTGTATCTGGTCGGCCACCCGGTCTTTGACCCAGAGCGCATCTACGGAGGTGAAGACGAGGACTGGCGCTTCACCTTTTTTGCCAGTGCTGTCTCCGAATTCGCCTGGAATCACTGGAAGCCCGACATCCTCCATTGCCATGACTGGCACACCGGGATGATTCCGGTCTGGATGCATCAGGACCCGGACATCAGCACGGTCTTCACCATTCACAACCTCAAGTACCAGGGCCCCTGGCGCTGGAAGCTCGATCGGATGACCTGGTGCCCTTGGTACATGCAGGGCGACCACACGATGGCGGCAGCGTTGCTCTACGCCGATCGCGTCAATGCCGTTTCTCCCACCTATGCCCAGGAAATTCGCACTCCTGAGTACGGCGAAAAGCTCGACGGCTTGCTGAATTACGTCAGCGGAAAACTGCGGGGCATCCTCAACGGCATCGATCAAGACGCCTGGAATCCCGCCACCGATAGCAGTCTTCCCGCCACCTTCAGCCCTGACGACCTGAGCGGCCGCGCCCGCTGCAAGCAGGTTCTCCAAGAGCGGATGGGCCTGGAGGTCAACCCCGACAAGTACCTCATGGGTGTCGTGAGTCGCCTGGTGGATCAAAAGGGCATTGATCTACTGCTGCAGGTGGCTGATCGCGTGCTGGCCTACTCCGACAGTCAGATCGTGGTCCTGGGAACCGGCGATCGCCACATCGAATCGGGGCTCTGGCAGATGGCCGCGCGCCATCCCGGCCGCTTCGCGGTCTTCCTCACCTACGACGATGCCCTCTCCCGGTTGATCTACGCGGGTAGCGATTCGTTCTTGATGCCGAGTCGTTTTGAGCCCTGTGGCATCAGTCAGCTCCTGGCCATGCGCTATGGCTCCATTCCTGTGGTGCGGCGGGTCGGCGGATTGGTGGACACCGTGCCGCCCCATGACCCCAACAACCACAGCGGCACCGGCTTCGGGTTTGACCGCTACGAGCCCCTCGACTTCTACACCTCGATCGTGCGCTCCTGGGAGGCTTACCGCCATCGCAGCAGTTGGACCGAGCTGCAGCGGCGAGCCATGCGGAGCGATTTCAGTTGGGATCGCTCGGCCCTCGAGTACGACCGCATGTACAAGGAGGTCAAGGGTGTGAAGGAGCCCACCCCCGATGCTCAGGTCGTCGAGCAGTTCTCCCAGGGGCAGGAGGCTGATCCAAGCCGTCGAGCCGGTGATGGCATGGAAGCCTCCGCGGAGGCTGGTGACCAGACTTCCGCCCGCGCCCGTAATCCGCTTTCGTTGTTGCGCCGCCGTTAAGAGAGCTGAGCTCCACACGCCCTACCGATCCAAAGCGGCCGCCCGCATCCAGCGACCTGCCGGCCCCATACCGCAACCCCTGGCTTCAGCTTGGCGAGGATCTGCGGGCTATCGGAGCCGATACGCGTTTGCGCGGCCGCCAGTTCTGGCGTCTCAACGGCCAAGGTCAGCTCTGGCGTCCGGTCTGGTGGCCGAAGGACTTGGCGCCCGTGTTCTGGCCGCTGCTGTTGGTGGCAGCACTGGCGCTGTTTGGCGGGGCCCTTGTCTGGCTGGCTCCACGCCTTCAGCCCCTGGCCCCGGAGCCCCCCCGCGAGCAGATCAGCCAGCTGGCCCCTCTCAGCGAGGACAGGCCCCCCGAAGCTGAGTTGGCTGAGCCCACTGAGCCCCCTGAGCGCCCTGAGCCCACACAGCCCCCTGAGCTCACCCAGCCCCTGGGGGATTCAGGCAGCGCTCCACTCGAGGATCGAGACAGCGATCCAGCCGTGGATCAACCTGAGCTTCCGCCGCTGGAGCCAGATCCGCTGCTGGTGTTGATTCAGCGGCCCGAGGCCGATGGCTTGTTGCTGGGCGCAGAGGCTGAGCCGGAGCAAGGGTTGTTGGTCTTGCAGGTGCGGCCCGCCTTCCCGGCCCTCTCGCCTGATGAGCAGCGACGCCGGGCTGAGCAGTGGCAGCAGTGGGCCTCAGATCTGGGCTATGAGCACCTGGAGCTGCGCGATTCGCACTCTGGCCTCGTGGCACGAGATGCCCTGGTGGGAGAGGGCATGATCGTGCTCCGTGATCGCAGCTAGGTCTTCCCCCATGCAGCTCGGCGACTTGATTGCCTGTTGGGGTCAGCCCAGGGGAGGAGTGGTCCCCGTTGATCCCTCTGCTGAGCTCGGGCCGATCTGCACCGATAGCCGTCAGCTCGCGGCCGGGCAATTGTTCGTCCCCCTGGTGGGAGAACGGTTTGATGGCCATGCCTTTCTGGAGCAGGCTGCGGCAATCGGGGCCCAGGCTGCCGTCGTGCAGCGCGAGCGCGCCGCGGATGTCCCAGCCGCGTTGCTCCACTGGCTCGTCGATGACACGGTGGATGCCTACCAGCAGTTGGCGTTACTGCATCGCCGCCAGCTGCGCCAGCCGATCATTGCGGTAACGGGTTCTGCCGGTAAAACCACGACCCGCGAGTTGATCCGTTCGGCCCTGGCCCCGCTCGGCTCTGTGCTGGCCAGCAGCGGCAATGAAAACAACGACATTGGTGTGCCACTCACCTTGCTCAAGGCCGATCCAGGCCATGGCGCCGTGGTGGTGGAGATGGGCATGCGCGGCCTTGGCGAGATCGATCGGCTCAGCCGCACCGCAGAACCGGATGTGGCGGTGATCACCAACATCGGCACGGCTCACATCGGACGCTTGGGAAGTCGAGCCGCCATCGCCCAGGCGAAATGTGAAATCACCAGCGCCCTGAAGCCTGATGGCTTGGTGGTGATTCCTGCCGGCGATCCCCTGCTGGATCAGGCCCTGGCCCAGGTCTGGTCAGGACGCATCTGCCGGGTGGCGCTCAGTGATGAGGACGGAGCGGACCAGGCCGACCTGCTCGGTGTCCTGCTTCCAGATGCCGACCAGCTCCGGGTTGGCGGCGCTGCCTACAGCCTTCCCCTCGACGGCCGTCACAACGCCCGTAATTTTTTGCTGGCTCTTGCGGTGGCCTTCGAATTGAAGCTGCCGGCCGCCGAGTTGACCCGCCTGGAGGTCTCCGTACCGGGGGGGCGCAACCGTCGCCTGCAGCAGGGCGGCCTCACGATTCTTGATGAGACCTACAACGCTTCACCGGAAGCGGTTCTGGCGGCACTGGATCTGCTGGCCATGCAGCCAGGCCGGCGTTTTGCGGTGCTGGGCACCATGCTTGAGCTGGGAGATCAAAGCGTCGCCCTGCACCGCGCAGTCGCCGAGCGTGCCGCAGCCCATGCTCTCGATGGCCTGGTGGTGGTGAGCTCCGGCGCTGAGGCGGAGGCCATGGCTGAAGCCGCAGCGGGACTGCCGCGGCTGGTGGTGGTGCAGCACCCCGAAGATGCCGCGAAGCCCCTTGGGGAGTGGCTCGTCTCCGGAGACGTGTTGTTGTTGAAAGCCAGCCGCGGCGTCGCGCTGGAACGTCTCATCCCTCTGCTGCCGGAACTGTTGCCTGCGCTGTGACGGCTGGCCAACGTTGGAGCACGTGCTGGATCAGTCCGTGCAGTTCAACCTCAAGAAGCATCTGCAGTCGCTGAAGATTGCTCAGCACCCTGCAAAACGATGAGCCGCTTGAACCAGTGCTTCATGCTCTCGCCCGCGGCTTCGAGATGGGTCTTCGTGCCAAGTGCGTGATCGCCCAAAAGCTCGAAGAGGGCTGGGATCGACCCCTGCTCCAATGGCGGCAGGAGCTCGATTTGCCCTTGGCTTAGGCCTGGGGCGTCTGCCAGTTCTCTTTCACCAGCTGCTTGGCGCGGCCCAGGGCAAGGGACCCCGCCGGCACATCTTTGGTGAGGGTTGAACCTGCGCCGACGGTGACGTTGGCACCCAGGTTGATCGGTGCCACCAGCACGGAATTGGCACCGGTTTTGCTGCCTGCACCAATGACCGTGCGGTGCTTGTTGACGCCGTCGTAATTGGCTGTGATGGTGCCCGCTCCAACATTGACCTGTTCGCCTAGTTCGGCATCGCCGATGTAGCTGAGGTGATTCACCTTGCTACCGCGACCCAGGCGACTCTTTTTGATTTCGACGAAGTTGCCCACGCGGCAGCCCTCCGCCAATTCAGCGCCGGGACGCAGCTGGGCATAGGGACCGATGGCGCAATCGCTGGCGACCGAGGCATCGCGCACCACGGAGTAGACGATCTCGACGCGCTCGCCGACGCAGGCGTTGTCCAGCAAGCTGCCAGGCCCGATCCGGCAACCATCGCCCACGCTGGTGTCGCCCCGGAAATGACACTGGGGCTCCACGACGACGTCGCGCCCGAAGCGAGTCCCATCACTGAGGGTGCAACTCTCGGGGTCCACAAAGGTCACCCCTTCCGCCATCCAGTGGCGCCGCAGCCGGTCCTGGATCACGGCTTCGCATTGCGAGAGCTGAAAGCGATCGTTGATGCCGTTGATTTCATCGGCATCGGCCACTTCAAGGTGCATGGCGGGTTGCAGCATCGCCACGGTGTCAGTCAGGTAGAGCTCACCCTGGTCGTTGTCCGTCTTGAGCTTGGGCAGCACCGCAGCGAGCTGCCGCCAGTTGAAGCAATAGATGCCCGCATTGGTGAGGTTGTTGGTGCGCTGCGCTTCGCTGCAATCACGGTGCTCAACGATGGCGGAGACGTTCCCTTGGCCATCGGCGAAGACCCGTCCATAACCCGTGGGGTTCTCCAGACGCGCCGTCAGCAGAGTGACGGCGGCGCCGCTGGAGCGGTGCTGCTCGAGCAGTGCCGTGATGGTTTCCTCGCGCAGCAAGGGCACATCGCCGTTGAGCACCAGCAAATCCCCCTCAAAGTCGGCCAGCGGTTCGAGCAGTTGCTGAACGGCGTGGCCCGTTCCGTTCTGGGGCTGTTGCAGCACAAACTCCAAACCGCTGTGTCCGGCCAGCGATTGCTCGACGCGCTCGGCCTGGTGCCCAACGATCAGCAGCTGCCGCTGGGGAGCGAGGCTGCTGCAGCTCGCCAGCACGCGCTCCACCAAGGTCGCTCCTGCCAGCGGTTGCAGCACCTTTGGGAGATCGCTCTTCATGCGGGTGCCCTTTCCGGCGGCCAACACGGCAACGGCGAGCATCGGCAAAGGCGGGTAGCTGAGCGGGAATCTACTGGTGGTTGTCGCTCTCTTTGCCCAGTCCCCAGCGCCGTCTCCAGCTGCTGGTGGCTTCCACCAGGCCCGCTTGCATGGCCTGCTGTTGCGCCTTCTGGCGCTCCCTGAGGATCACGCTGCGCTCGCCCCGGTGGGTGGGGTCTCGGTAGGGCTCTGCCGCGTTGGATCGCAGGTGTTCCTCCTCCATCGGGCTCAGCGCTCTGAGCAGGGCAGCGCCATCAAGGCTGCTCGGGCTCGCGGCAGTACCGCCACTCCAGTCGTGCTTCTGTTTGCGTAAGCCAGAGGAGGCCGCGATGCTGGCGATCTCCAGTCCAGCCAATCGCAAGGCTTGCCTCACCGCTGCGGCACTGCAGTACGTCAACAGACGCCCCCTTGGCGCCAGCAGGCTGCCCAGGCCAGAGAGAAACTCCACACTCCAAAGCTGGGGCGAGCGGCTGGGGGAGAAGGCATCCATCAGGACCAGGTCCAGGCATCCCCTCTGCCGTTCTTGAAGCTCGCTGAGCCGTTGGCGCGCATCACCCCAGAGCAAGGTTCCGTGACCGAGAGCGGCATCACTCCAGCTGCTCTCTGTGGGTTGGCTTGCGCCCCCCTTGAGGCGCAGCTGCTCAAGGATGGCCAGGCTGGTGGGTTGCCATTGCTGCTGAAAGCCCCCATGGCTCAGGGCCAGATCCAAGGGTTCTGGATCCAGTTCCAGGCCCCACCACTCCAGTCTCAGCCCCCGCTGTTGGGCGGCCTCCAGCAGCGCGGCTGTGTTGCAGCCGGTGCCAAAGCAGACATCCAGCACGCGCACGGTGTCGCCAGGGGACCAGCGCTCTAACTCGGCCGGCGCCACGAATTTCTGGCGTGCTTCGGCCAGGGCTCCCCGGCCGCTGTGGAAGCCTTCCCCGACCTGATGGCTGAAGAGGCTGAAGCTGCCGTCCTCGGTTTGACGCGGCTCAAGCCTGGAGGCGTTCGAGGTCATCCCAGAAGTTGGGGTAGGAGACCGCCGCTGCTTCGGGCCGGTGGAGGGTTGTGCTGCCGGTCGCGATTTGAGCGGCCACCGCCAGGCTCATGGCGACGCGGTGATCGGTTTCGCTGTCGACCTCGGCACCCTTGAGGGGGGTTTCGCCATGGATTGCCATGCCATCGGCAAATTCCTCGATCCGCGCCCCCATGGCGCCCAGCTGGCGTGCCATGACCGCCAGTCGATCGGTCTCTTTGACGCGCAACTCCTCGGCTCCACTGACGCGGCTGATGCCTGTGGCATAGCAGGCAGCGACCGAGAGCACGGGGATTTCATCCACCAACCGCGGGATCAGATCGGCGCCGATTTCGAAGGCGTTCAGGGGACCATGGGTGACCCGTAAATCGCCGACGGGTTCACCCGCGACATCGCGCTGATTGAGCACCTCGATGCGCGCGCCCATTTGCTCCAACACATCGAGAATTCCGGTGCGACTGGGGTTGAGCCCCACGTTCTCGACGGTCAGATCCGCTCCGGGGGTGATCGCGCCGGCCACCAGCCAGAAGGCCGCCGAGCTGATGTCACCGGGGACGATCACGTTTTGCCCCGTCAGGCTGCGACCAGGGGTGACCACGACCTCGGTGTTGCCAGGGCCGCCCACCGTGAGATCAGCGCCGAAGGCCCTGAGCATCCGCTCACTGTGGTCTCGGCTTTGGACCGGCTCGATCACGGTCGTTGAGCCCTGGGCCGTGAGGGCCGCCAGGAGGATGGCGCTCTTCACCTGCGCCGATGCCACAGGTGTGCGAATCACTTGGCCGCTCAGCTGTTGACCGGCGATCGCCAGGGGGGCCAGATTCCCGCCGCTGCGGCCTGCAATGCAGGCTCCCATCTCTGCCAGGGGCCCGCCTACGCGTTTCATCGGCCGCCGCCTTAAGGAGTCGTCACCGGTCATCACGAAGTGGCGGCCCGTGCGTCCCGCCAGCAGGCCGAGCATCAGGCGCATGGTGGTGCCTGAGTTTCCGCAGTCCAGGACGGATTCCGGTTCCTGAAATCCATCGAGGCCAACACCTTCGACCTGCACCACCTGGCCGGTTTCGATGGCAGAGACCTTCACTCCCATGGCCCGCAGGCAGGCGGCGGTGCTGAGGGGGTCTTCAGCCGGAAGCAAGCCTTCGATCGTGGTGGTTCCTTCGGCGATGGCCCCGAACAGCAGGGAGCGGTGCGAGATCGACTTGTCGCCAGGAACCTGCACTCGGCCCTTGAGGCTGCGTCCGGCAGTGGTGCCAAGGGCGAGGGCCATGGAGACAAGCGTGATTTCAGCGAGCGTAGGAACTGGCCCATCGGGCTCAAGCGCACCAGACTGATGGCGCGTTGAGAGGTGCTCTGTGACCGAATCGACCCAAGCTGTTTTCGATTTCCTCAGCCACATTCAGAGCGATGCCGCCCTGCGCGCTCAGCTCAATGAGGTCTGCACGGCTGATGAGGTCTCCGCGATTGCAGCCCAGCAGGGCTTCAGCTTTGCCCCCGGGGTGCTGTTGGAGCTGTTCGAACGCTGCAATGAGGCGCCTCTGGCTCGCTCCGGCCTGATGGACGAGAAGTTGATTCGCGTCTATCTCCAGCGTGAAGCGCTGCTGAGCGCTTAGCCGAGCATCAGCCCGCCCTCGTTGCTGAGGTATTCCTTCCAGCTCTCGAGATCAAACAGCAGCTCTTGCAAGGTCAGCTGTTTGAGTTCCCGCTCGATGGCGTTTTGCAGCCGTTGACCCATGCTTTGCAGCACCTGGGTCTCGGCGCGACCATCGCTGCCTTCTGCTGGGCCTTCGCTGAGCTGCAAGGGTGCTCCCACCGCGTCAAGCACCTCTGCGACGGGAATGGCTTCAGGCGATCGGCTGAGGCGGTAGCCCCCCTGGCGACCGCGTCTGGATTCCACCAGTTCGGCTCGCCGTAGCTGAAGCAGGAGCTGCTCCAGCATCGGGGCCGGCAGCTCTTGCGCCGTCGCAATCGCCGAGACGGAGGACCACTGTTGTCCGTGGCGGGCCAGCTCGAGCAGTGCCTGCAGTGCTTGCAGTCCGCTGCGACGAAGCATCGTTACCCCACCTTCGCCTTGGGGCCCGTCAGCCGCTGGAGCACGTTTTCCAGCAGGTAGCCGAAGAGGGCGGGATCGGGTTCGCTCTGGCCGACATCGGCGAGACCCAGTTCTTCCCACCGCGCATCCAGACGGGCCTCCAGCTCAGGGGTTCGCCGCAGGGGTTCGCCCCAGCTGTGTTGCCGCTCGGGCCCGAGTTTGGTGGTGGCATCAATCGCCAGACGTCCACCGAGTCCCAG
This sequence comes from Vulcanococcus sp., assembly GCA_049418265.1. Lineage (GTDB taxonomy): Bacteria > Cyanobacteriota > Cyanobacteriia > PCC-6307 > Cyanobiaceae > Vulcanococcus. Next base: position 10,207 of record JBMSIW010000022.1, on the reverse strand, counting down.
TTGTTCGCTCGCGAAATCAAGCGTGTCAAAGGGCGTGTTCTCGAGCACGAACAGATCCCGTTGCGGATCCACCAGGGAGCTGATCGCCCAGATCACCTGGCGGGGATCGCGGATGTTGATGCTTTGGTCCACCACCACCACGAACTTTGTGTAGGTGAACTGAGGAAGAGCACTCCAGAAGGCCATGGCCGCACGCTTGGCCTGGCCCGGGTAGGCCTTATCAATCGCAATCACGGCCAGCTTGTAGCTGAGTCCTTCCATGGGCAGGAAGAAATCCACGATCTCAGGGATTTGTTGCCGCAGGATCGGGGTATAGATGCGGTTCAAGGCAATGGCGAGCATCGCGTCCTCCTTGGGGGGACGGCCGCTGAAGGTCGTGAAGTAAGTGGGCTGACGGCGCTGGGTCACGCACTGGATGCGCACCAGCGGGGAAGGCTCCACGCCTCCGTAAAAGCCCATGTGATCGCCGAAGGGCCCATCGGCCAGTTCTTCGCCAGGGGTGATGGTGCCTTCAAGAACGATTTCGCTGTGGCTTGGGACCTCCAGATTCACCGTCTTGCAACGGGCGAGGCGTACCCCTTCGCCGCCGTAGAGGCCAGCAAAGAGCCACTCACTGAGTTGCACCGGGATGGGGGTTGCTGCGGCCATCACCAGCAGGGGATGCACGCCGATCGCGATGGCGATCTCCAGCGGTTTGCCCAGGGCTGCCGCCTTACGCAGATGCCGCGCTCCGCCCCGCACACTCAACCAGTGCACCGTCATGGTGTTGATCGACTGCTGCTGCAACCGGTAGACACCCACGTTGGGTGTTCCCGTCTCCGGATCCTTGGTGATCACCAGGCCGAGGGTGATGATCCGCCCCGCATCCCCGGGCCAGGGGCGCAGCAGGGGAAGAGCATCGAGGTTCACGGCCTCCCCTTTGAAGACCTCTTGCTGACAGGGAGGCAGCAGATCCAGATCTGGTTTTGCCTTCAGCACATCCAGCAGAACCGAGCCAAAGCGAAACGCCTCCCCGATGCCCTTGGGCGGTTTGGGTTGTTGCAAGAGGGCGAGGCGCTCTCCCAGGGCTTCGAGCTCTTCAGGGCTCTCCATGCCCATGCTCCAGAGCACCCGCTCGAGGGTGCCAAGGAGATTGACGGCCACGGGAATCTCCGAGCCGATCACGTTTTCAAACAGCAGGGCCGGCCCGCCGGCACTGAGAACCCGATCCGAGATCCCTGCTAATTCCAGATCGGGATCCACTGGGGCACTGATGCGCCGCAGCTGACCGCGCTCCTCCAGCAGTTTCAGAAAACCCCGCAAATCCCGCTGGGTCCCTTTCGCGGCAAGGGCTGTTGCCATGGCTGTTTGCAACATCTCACCGGGTTCTGCCTACTGTGGCGCACCCGTTGGTCCATTGCGGTCGTGCAGATCTCCTACTTCCACACCTCTGAGTGTGTGCCGGCTGTGCGGCCTGTCTCCGCGGGTGGTCCCGATGCGGCGGTTGTCATCGATGTGCTCCGGGCCACCACCACCATTGCCTGGTCCCTGAAGAACGGCGCTGAGGCGATTCAGGCGTTCGCTGATCTCGCGGCCTTGGACGCTGCCGCTGCGGCATGGCCTGCCGAGCGTTGCCTCAGGGCCGGTGAGCGCGGCGGTCAGCGCGTCGATGGCTATGACCTGGGCAACTCCCCCCTGGCCGTGACCCCTGAGGTCGTGGGCGGCAAGCGGATTTTCATGAGCACCACCAACGGCACCCGCTCGCTGGAGGCGGTGAAGGCCGTTCCCCTGCTGGTGACCGCCTGTCTACCCAACCGCACCGCCGTGGCTCGGCGGCTTGTGGAATCCGGCGCTGAGCGGGTCTGGATTGTCGGGAGCGGTTGGGAGGGTGACTATTCCCTCGAAGACAGCCTGGCCGCCGGGGCGGTGGTGTCGGCGGCCCTGGAGTTGGCCGTCTCACCCCATGTCGGGGTGCGCTGCGCCAATGACGAGGCGTTGGCAGCCTTGGCCCTCTGGCAGCAGTGGCACCACGACACCGAGACCTGTCTGCGGGCGGCCAGTCATGGTCAACGCCTGATTGGCATCGGCAACCACGACGCCGACTTTGCCTGCTGCGCGTCCGTCGATGACCTCACGCTTGTTCCGACCCAGACCAGCCCAGGTGTCCTGCAGGCCGCCTGAGGCCATTGCAGGGCCCCTTACAGTGCGCTCGGTGGCGAAACTCCAGCGTTGACGAGCTTTCTGGCTGCAGCGATCCAGCTCAACAGCGGCGCTGATCTCGAGGCTAATTTCGCTGCTGCCGAGGAGCAGATCGAGCTGGCCACCCGCCGTGGTTCAGAGCTGGTCGGCCTGCCCGAAAACTTTTCCTTCATGGGCGACGACGCCCAGAGGCTTGAGCTGGCGGCCTCGATTGCGGAACAGAGCCAGCGTTTCCTGGTGACCATGGCCCGCCGCTACCAGGTGACGCTGCTGGGCGGTGGTTACCCGGTGCCCGCTGGTCCGGGTCTCACGAGCAACCGCGCGGAGCTGGTGGGGAAAGACGGCCAGACCCTGGCTCGTTACGACAAGATCCACCTGTTTGATGTGGACCTCCCGGACGGCAACACCTACCGGGAGTCGGCAACGGTGCAACCCGGCCAAGCCCTCCCACCGGTGGTGGATGTGCCAGGCCTCTGCCGTGTGGGTCTGTCGATCTGTTACGACGTCCGCTTCCCGGAGCTCTATCGCTATCTGGCCGGGTCGGGTGCTGATCTGCTGTTCATCCCAGCGGCGTTCACCGCATTCACGGGTAAGGATCACTGGCAGGTGCTGCTTCAGGCTCGCGCCATTGAGAACACGGCCTATGTGCTGGCCCCCGCGCAGACCGGCAGTCATGGCGGACGCCGCCAGACCCATGGCCATGCCTTGGTGATTGACCCCTGGGGAACGGTCCTCTCGGATGCCGGCACGTCCGTCGGCCAGGCTGTGGCCCCGGTGGATGTGGGCCATCGCCAGCGGATTCAGGCCCAGATGCCGAGCCTGCAGCATCGCCGCCCGGCGCTCTTCTAAGAGGTCGTGAGGTCGTCGTTGCGCAGGGGCCTGTCGGGCTGCCTTGGGGTTCTGTTGCCAGCAGCGTCCCTGCTGTGGGCTCTGCCTGCGGCGGCCGTGAGTGCGTTGTCGGCCTGGCGCATCAGCGCCGATGGCGTGCTCGAGCTGCGGACCCCGCCCGCGACGAAGGTTCAGGCATTTTTTGAGGAGGGCCAGGGTGGGGTCGGCCCGCGCATCTGGCTGGATCTGCCTGGCGCTCCCCAGCGCACCCGCACCATTCGCGGCAGTGGAGCGGTGCGTGAGGTGCGGGTTGGTCGGCCCTCCGACAACACGACCCGACTGGTGGTGGAGTTCCGACCGGGAACGCGCCTGGATCCCCGTTCGATTCGCCTTGTCGGCACCCAGGTGGATCGCTGGTCCATGGAATTTGGTTCTGCCGTGCGCCTCCCCAGTGCCCTGGGCGAAGGGACTCTCGAGGCCCCCTCCAGTCCCAGTTGGCGGGCCTTACCTCCCCCATTCCTTGGGGTTCCGAACACGGCAATCCCAAGCCTGGCGGATCTACCCGATGTTCCTGCTGGTCGCTACAAGGTCGTGATCGACCCCGGTCACGGCGGCCCGGATCCTGGTGCGGTCGGGATCAACGGCCTTCGGGAAACCGATGTGGTCCTGGATGTGAGTCTGCAGGTGGCTCAGCTGCTGCAATCCAAAGGTGTGCAGGTCCTCTTGACCCGCACCTCGGAGGTGGACGTGGATCTACCGCCCCGGGTCGCCCTGGCCAATAACAGCGGGGCGGATCTCTTTTTGAGCATTCATGCCAACGCCCTGAGCCTCTCGCGTCCGGATGTGAACGGAATCGAGACCTTCTATTTCCAGGGCGGACGCTCCCAGCTGCTGGCCCAGGCCATCCAGAGCGAGATGCTCGCGATCTCCCCTGGCAGTCCCGACCGCGGTGCCCGCCCGGGTCGCTTTTTCGTGATTCGCCGCACGACCATGCCCGCGGCCCTGGCCGAGATGGGTTTTGTGACCGGTCAGCTGGATTCGCCGCGTCTCGCCGATCCGAGCTTCCGCCGGCGCATGGCCGTTGCTATCGCTGTGGGCATCCTCAAATACCTGGCGGCAGTCCCATGAATGGGGGCCCCATCGGCATCTTCGATTCCGGCGTTGGTGGGTTGAGCGTGTGGCGTCAGGTGGTTCATTGCCTGCCCAGCGAATCCACCTTCTACGTGGCGGATCAGGCCCATGTGCCCTATGGACACCGTTCGGCCGATGAGATCCAGAGCTATTGCCTGGCCATTGCAGACCATCTGGTGCGCCAGGGTTGCAAGGCCATCGTGGTGGCCTGCAACACAGCTTCGGCGGTGGCTCTGGAGCCCTTGCGCGATCGCTTCCCCTCCTTGCCCATCCTGGGGCTGGAGCCTGCGGTCAAGCCTGCCGTGCAGTTGACCCGCAGTGGTGTTGTGGGTGTGATGGCAACACCCGCCACCTTTCAGGGCCAGCTCTATCGCGCCACGGTGGGACGCACCGCCAGCGCCGTGCAGGTGGTGGAGCAGGTCTGCACCGGTCTGGCGGATCTCGTTGAGCAAGGAGATCTTGAAGGCCCCCATTGCGATGCGGTCCTGCAGGGCTTTTTGGCTCCAATGTTGGCGGCCGGTGCCGACACGATCGTCCTGGGTTGCACCCACTACCCGTTTGTGATTGAAGCGATCCGCCGGTTGGTGGGGCCATCCATGGCTGTGCTGGACCCCGCCCCCGCGGTGGCCAAGCATCTCAGTGATGTCCTGCGCCAGGCCGATCTCCTGGCCCCACCGGGGGCTGAGGCGGAGCATCGCTTCTTCACCAGCGCTGATCCCGCGTCCTTTGATCGGGCTGTGGCCCGGTTGGTGGGAGCCCAGTGCTCCAGTGCTGCATTGATGTGGCGTTCAGGCCCTGAGCTCTGCCAGCGGTAGGAGGCTGGTGCCTTCTAGGATCAGCGCACCGCAGGGGGTCATGGCCACCGTCGCAGAGCTGCTTCAGCCCGTCGAGACCGATCTCGAGGCTCTGCTGAGTGATCTCCGCAGCCTGATCGGTGCTGGTCATCCGATCCTCCAGGCCGCTGCCGAGCACCTGTTCAGCGCCGGTGGCAAGAGGCTTCGCCCTGGCATCGTCCTGTTGCTGTCGCGCGCCCTCTCCACGGGCGGCGATCTGAGTGCCCGCCACCGGCGCCTGGCGGAGATCACCGAGATGATCCATACCGCCTCCCTCGTCCATGACGACGTGGTCGATGAGGCCTCAACCCGCCGTGGGGTCGACACGGTCCACAGCCGCTTCAACCACCGCGTTGCCGTCCTGGCTGGTGATTTTCTCTTCGCCCAGGCCAGCTGGCATCTGGCGAATCTCGACAACCTGGAGGTGGTCAAACTTCTCTCTCGCGTGATCATGGATCTCGCCGACGGAGAGGTGAAGCAGGGCCTGTACCGCTACGACACCGGCCAGAGCTTTGAGACCTACCTCGAAAAGAGCTACTGCAAGACGGCTTCACTGATTGCCAACAGCGCCCGGGCTGCCGGGGTGCTCAGCGATCTACCGGAAGCGCGGCTGGATGATCTCTACCGCTTCGGACGACAGCTCGGTCTGGCCTTCCAGGTCGTTGATGACATTCTCGATTTCACCGGCAGTGACCAGCAGCTGGGTAAGCCCGCCGCCAGTGACCTGGCCAGCGGCTATCTGACCGCCCCAGCTCTCTACGCCCTCGAGGAGCGCCCTGCCTTGGCCGGCTTGATTGAACGCGAGTTCAGTGAAGACGGTGATCTCGAGCAAGCCCTCGAGCTGGTGCGCAGCAGTCAGGCCATCCAACGCTCGCGGGCCTTGGCTGAGGGCTTTGCGAATGAGGCGCGTGAAGCACTGACCTGGCTCCCCGCCTCAGAGTCCCGCAGCGCTCTGCTCGCCCTTCCTGATTTCGTTCTCAGTCGCCTGTACTAAGGCCCGGACTCCAGGAGAGGCACAACCCCGCTGAGATCCTCGAGGAAGTCCCTGATCTGAGCTGGGTAGCGCGCTTCGCGTTCGGCAAGGGTCAGCCCAGGGGGCGGCATGACAAACACCCGGCAGCCGGCTGCAACGGCAGCGATGGCACCGGCAGGTGAGTCTTCAAACGCCCAGCAGGTGTCACAACCCACCCCCAGCCGTCGCGCCGCCAGTTCGAAAACATCAGGATCCGGTTTGCCGCGTTTGAGTTCGGGGTCATCGCCGTGCACCCGCTCCTGGATCAGGGCGATCCAGGGATGGGGGGCCGCTTTGAGGGCAACGGCGGAGCGAGAACTGCTCGTGGCCAGGGCCATGGGGACCCGCAGCTCGTGACAACGCTCCACCAGGGCCTTGGCACCCGGCATCGGCTGGGCCATGACGAGCAGGGCCTCGGCGATGGGTTGGCGGACCGCCAATAACCCTTCTCGGCTGGGCGTGCTGAGCCCGTCGTCAGCCATCCAGCGCAGCACCTGATCGGCGCAATCGAGCCGGCGCCGACCGCGCAGGGCCATCAATTCATCAGGCTGAAGTACGCGCCCGAAGTGGGATGACGCCCGCTGCCAGGCCTCGGCGTGCAGAGGTTCCGTATCGAGCAGGAGCCCGTCGAGATCAAACAGGCAGGCAGCGGGTCGCACCATCCCCCCATCCTGATTCAGCGCCCGATCGCTGCAGCAGCGTTACAGCGCGGCAGCACCGTCTTTTTCCTGGCTTGAATGGGCCAATTGCCTTGTTTGCCTCCCCATGGCTGAGACCGGTATCGAGTCGGTGCTGAACGAGCAGAGGGTTTTTGATCCCCCGGCTGCCCTGGCCGCCTCGGCACGGATTGGCTCGATGGAGGCCTACCGCCAGTTGGCCGATGAGGCTGCCGCCAATCCGGATGACTTCTGGGGGCGTCAGGCCCGCGAACAGCTCTCCTGGTTTGAGCCCTTTCACACCGTGCTCGATTGGAGCAATCCCCCCTTCGCGCGCTGGTTTGAAGGGGGCAAGATCAACCTCTCCAGCAACTGCCTGGATCGTCATCTGCTCGGTCCCCGCGCCGAGAAGACGGCGTTGATCTGGGAAGGCGAACCCGGAGATGTGCGCCGCTTCACCTACCGGGAGCTCCACGCCGAAGTCTGTAAGGCCGCCAACGCCCTCAAAGCCCTCGGCATCGGCAAGGGAGATCTGGTGGCCCTCTACATGCCGATGGTGCCCGAGGCGGCCATCGCCATGCTGGCCTGTGCCCGGATCGGTGCCCCCCATTCCGTGGTGTTCGGCGGCTTTTCAGCTGATGCCCTGCGTGATCGTCTGATCGACGGCGAAGCCAAGGCGGTGATCACCGCCGATGGTGGTTTCCGCAAGGACAAGCCCGTACCCCTGAAGCCCGCGGTTGATGAAGCCCTGGCGGCCAAGGGGGGAGCACCCTCGGTGCAGCACGTTCTCGTGGTGGAGCGCATCGAGAGCGGCTGCGCCATGGAATCAGGCCGCGACCACTGGTGGCATGAGCTGGTCGGCGGCCAGAGCACCGACTGCCCCGCTGAGCCCATGGACAGCGAGGACCGCCTCTTCGTCCTGTACACCTCAGGCTCGACGGGCAAACCCAAAGGGGTGGTGCACACGACCGCCGGATACAACCTCTGGGCCCACCTGACCTTCCAGTGGATCTTCGATATCAAGGAAGACGACGTCCACTGGTGTACCGCCGATGTGGGCTGGATCACTGGCCACAGCTACATCGTCTACGGCCCTCTCTCCAACGGCGCCACAACCGTGATGTATGAGGGTGCCCCGAGGCCCAGCAAACCTGGGGCCTTCTGGGAGGTGATCCAGAAGCACCGCTGCACGATCTTCTACACGGCTCCCACGGCGATCCGCGCCTTCATGAAGAGCGGCCGTGAGGTGCCCGATCAATACGACATGAGCTCCTTGCGGATTCTTGGCACCGTGGGTGAGCCGATCAACCCAGAGGCCTGGATGTGGTACCGCGATGTGATCGGTGCGGGCCGCTGTCCCATCGTCGACACCTGGTGGCAGACCGAAACCGGCGGGGTGATGATCAGCCCCTTGCCGGGAGCGACGCCAACCAAGCCGGGTTCGGCCACCTTGCCATTGCCTGGCATTCAGGCCGACATCGTTGACCATGACGGCAACTCCCAACCCGCCGATCAAGGGGGATATCTGGCGGTGCGTCGGCCATGGCCCGGAATGATGCGCACCGTTCACGGCGATGCTGAGCGCTTCCGCAAGAGCTATTGGGAGGAGATTCGCCCGGCCGATGGCTCCTACGTCTACTTCGCCGGCGATGGCGCCCGTCGCGATGGCGATGGTTACTTCTGGGTGATGGGTCGCGTGGATGACGTGATCAACGTCAGTGGCCACCGCCTGGGGACCATGGAAATTGAGAGCGCCCTGGTCAGTCATCCCGCGGTGGCGGAAGCTGCGGTGGTGGGTCGCCCCGATGAGCTCAAGGGTGAGGGCATCGTCGCTTTCGTGACCCTGGAGGCAGGCCGCCGTAGCGATGACGCGCTCATCGGCGAGTTGCGCGCCCACGTGGCTCAAGAGATCGGTCCGATCGCCCGTCCTGATGTGATCAAGTTCAGCGATGCCCTGCCGAAAACCCGCAGTGGCAAGATCATGCGCCGCATCCTGCGTTCCCTGGCGGCAGGTCAGGAGGTCAGTGGCGACACCTCCACCCTGGAGGATCGCTCCGTGCTCGATCAGCTGCGCGTCTGATCAGGCCCCAGCCACCAGCGGCAGATCTGGCCGGCCAGCTGCTCCATCTCCCGTTGCCTGGCGGGGTCATCTGCCCATCGGCCCAAGAGGTTCTGCCTCAGTCCTGCACTGGCGGGGCTGAGGTGGTCACCCGGCCGCTCGAGCAGGGCTGACTGATCTCCTTGGCGCCCCTGAAGCACTTGCAGCAGTCGGGCGCTTTGATCGAGGCCGTCCCGCTGGAACCGCACCAGCAGGTTGCGCTCCTGTTGGTAGGTGCGGCCCACCAGCTCAAGGGTTTCCTGGGGTGAGGGGCTGAATTCACTGCTGACGCCCAGCCGCGGTCCCAGCTCGGCCAACAGAGGAACGCTGCGTTCGGCGGAGAAGTTGTTGAAGCTCAGGGCTGCCAGGGCACTGCAGTTGCGGCCGTTATCGGGTGCCAGCAAGTGCAATTTGCAGCCGAGGCTGTGCCCGAGCCGAAGGATCCGGGGCTGCTGGTCCACGGCCTCACGCCCCTGGCGAAAGGCCCTCCAGGCTTCGTTGGCCTGGGCCTGATGGTCAAAACCGGGCACGTAGCTCCAGGCGTGGACGATCAGGTCCTGGGCCGCCAGGGTTTCCAGGAATCGCCGGTAGCTGATCTGGGGCGTCGCGGCGAGATAGCTGCCTCCGATGAATTCGACCAGCCCGCGGGCGCGGCTCGGTCGCAGACACCAGAGGCTGCCCCGCTGGCGCCAGTTCATGCCCCCTGCAGGCGCTTGAGGCATTCCAGGGCCTCACGCCGGTGAGCCGGACCGTCCAAGAGGTTGTTGAAGACGTGGCGAATCACGCCGCCTTGGTCGATCACGTAGGTCACCCGTCCCGGCAGCAGGCCCAGCACACTTGGAACGCCGAAGGCTTTGCGCAGCTGGTTGCCCCGATCCACCAGCAGCGGATAGGGAAGGTTGTGGCGCTGGGCAAAGCGCTGGTGGCTGGCCTGGTCGTCACCGCTGACTCCCCAGACCTCGGCTCCGAGGGCCTGCAGGTCGGCGTAGCTGTCTCGGAAGGCGCAGGCTTCCATGGTGCAGCCCGGGGTGTCGTCCTTCGGATAGAAGAACAGCACCAAGGCCTTGCCCTGCAGTTGATCGCTTCGGCGCTCGACCCCGCTCTGGTCGAGAAGGGCGATCAGGGGAACGCGATCACCGCTGCTGAGGGCCTGGGCCAAGGGGAGTGAAACAGTTGCCAAAACCCTAGGCAGCTCCTGCTTCCAGCTGGGATCATGGGGCGAGCACACAGCTATCCATGAGCGAAGGGGCTGAGGCCACTCCATCCGAGACCTCCAGCTGGGAGCAGGCCGACCTGCTCTCCCTGGTGGCGGCCAATCCCTCGAGACGGGATACTCCCGTGGCTCCAGTTGATCCGCCCCTTCCGGCGCCTGAGACGGTTGCGCCTGAGACGGTTTTATCTGAGGCGGTTTCGCTTGAGGCGGCTTCAGCTGGGTCTGTGACCACTCTGCTGATCATCGATACCGAGACCA
>JBMSIW010000021.1:0-20833 GCA_049418265.1 Vulcanococcus sp. | reverse complement strand
TGCGCCGGCGGCAACGGATTGACCCGCTCAGGATCCCGTAGGTCACGCCCGTTCCAGCGGTGATGCAGCTGGTGTAGGCGTCGATAACTCAGGTAGGGCCAGGCCATGGGCCAGCTCACCGCGGCGCTGAGCAGCTGCTCCAGCCATGCGGGTTTCAGGAGGGTTCCATGGCAGGCCTCATGGGTGGCGATCAGCAGTAAGGCCTCGCTGGCTGACAGCACGGCCAGACCTGTCACGCGCATCCACAGCGCCTCAGTTCCCCAGTACAGAGCGGCACCAGCACTGAGGCTGCTGAGCAGGGTGGTGATACGCAGTGCGCCGCCGCCGCGATCAATAGCTGGGAGTTCTCGGCGGCAACGGTTCAGCTCAGCAAGAACAATGCGCTCCGGACTTGGCTGGGCCATCTCGGCTCGACTACCCGGGACCGTAGAAATCGGCTGTGCTCTTCAGATGCCCTGCAGCGCTTCATCAGCAACTTCACGCCATGGGCCCAGCGGCGGCGAGTCTTCTGAGTTCCTGCTTCACCTCTTCGAGGATGGCGCGTTGATTGGGATCCAGAGTTCTTCCAGCGCGGTTGAGGTAGAGGCAGAGCATGGACATCGCACTGCCATAGACGCTGCGGCGGCGCCGCTGGCTTTGACGTGCCGATTGCCAGAGGGAGCGCGCGATCCGCAGCGGATCGTTCCAGGTGAAGAGGCCGGGTTCCAGATCCAGGGCCGGAGGTCTTTGGCGGACCTTGGCAACCCAGCCGCGTGAAGACTCCGCCACAGGGCTCAGTCGGTTCGTCGTCTTGGCCTAGCCCTGCGAGGAGCTGATGCGGTGATGCTGCCGCAAATGCTCGGCCGATCTCGATCCCCGCTGCAGCCATGGGTTGGGTGGGAGCTGATCGCGATCCTCCATGGCCATCCCAGCCAGCCTGCTCTCGCTGACCGCTGCAGCAGATGTGCAATTCAACGGTTCAAGACCGTGGGATCTGCAGGTGCATGAACCTGCGTTGTATGGAGCCCTGCTGAGCCACGGATCCCTTGCCCTGGGTGATGGCTACGTCCGTGGAGATTGGGATTGCGAAGAGTTGGAGGAACTGATCGCACGCTTGCTCCAGGCCAAGGCCTCAAGGCCGTTGTCTTGGCGCGCTGCTCTGAAGGATCTCCTGCAACTCTGCCGGGACGGTCTGATCAATCCCCAGTCCCTGGCTCGCTCCTTTGTGGTGGGCCGCCGTCACTACGACATTGATCCGCGGGTCTATGAAGCCATGCTCGATCCGAGCATGGCCTACAGCTGCGGTTACTGGCGAACGGCCACAGATCTGGCGACTGCCCAGCGCGACAAGCTGCAGCTTGTCTGCCAGAAGCTCCAACTCAAATCAGGTGATCGACTGCTGGATGTGGGCTGTGGATGGGGATCGCTGGCCCGCTTTGCGGCAGATCATTTCGGCGTTGAGGTGGTGGGCATCACGGTCTCCAAACGCCAGGCCGCCTATATCCGAGAGCATCTCGGTCATCGCCGCATCACCGTAGCCGTCTGCGATTACCGCCAACTGGGCAGCCTGACGTTTGAGCCGTTCGACAAGATTGCCTCGATCGGCATGTTCGAACATGTCGGTCGGCGTAATGACCGCACCTTTCACCAGGCCATGTTCCAGGCCATGAAGCCTGACGGCCTGATGCTGTTGCACACCATCGGCAGTGCTGAGACGACCCACCGCACCGATGCCTGGATTGATCGCTACATCTTTCCTGGGGGACGCCTGCCCTCGGCAATGCAGCTGTGCAAAGGCCTTGAAGGTCGCTTCCTGATTGAAGACTGGGAGAGTTTTGGGCAGGACTATGAGACAACCCTGAGGGCCTGGTGGTCCAACTTTGATGCGGCCTGGCCGTCTTTGCGCGATGACATTGGCGCTGATTTCTATCGGTTTTGGCGCTACTACCTCCTGAGCTGCGCCGGCTATTTCCGATCGAGACAGGGGCAGCTCTGGCAGTTGGTCTTAAGCCGTCCGGAGCGGCAGAGCATCTACCGATCCTGGCGACCGGGCCAGCAGGAAGCCTCAACGCATGCGCTGCAGTCCGCAGGCAGCTCAGCTGCATGAGGGAGTCCAGCACGGGGAGCAATCACAGGATTGGGGGCCACCATCCGGTGCTCCATGAGTGATGCCTTCGGTGACTATTTGCGCAACATCGGCAAGATCCCCCTTCTGACTCCGCAAGAAGAAGTCCATCTCGGCACCATCGTCAAGGATTGGATGGAGTCAGAGAATCCATCTGCGGCCCTTGAGCGCCGCGGCCGCCGAGCCCTTCAGCGCATCGTCACAGCGAATCTTCGCCTGGTCGTCACGGTCGCGCTGCGCTACATGAGACGGCTCAAACACCTTGCCCAGGACCCCATGGATCTGGTGCAGGCCGGCAATATCGGTCTGCTCAGGGCTGCGGAGAAGTACGACCCCAGCCGCGGCTACAAGTTTTCAACCTATGGCTACTGGTGGATACGCCAATCCATCAACCGCTATCTCCAGGAGCACAACGGCAGCATCCGCATCCCTGTCAATCTGGTCAGTCTGGCCAACCGTGTCACGAGCTTGCAAGCCCAGGGACAGGGGCCCCATTCCCTGGAGGAGATCGCAGAGTTGTTGGGGGAGACACCCGCACGGGTGATGTATGCCATGGCGATCCAGCACCGCAGCAACACCGTGTCCCTGGACCAGCAACTCGCCAGCAGCGATGGCTCCATGACCTTGCTGGATACGGTCACTGATAGTCGTTCACCGGAGATCAGTGATGACTACCAGTGGATGCACGGTCAGTTGCAATCATTGTCTAATCCTGAATTCAACGTGATTCAATTGCGCTATGGCGAGGATCAACAGCGTTCCTTGGCAGAGGTAGCCCGCCTGATCGGACGCAGCAAAGATCAGGTGCAACGGCTGGAGCGCAATGCGCTCACGAAATTGCGGCGTCATCTGACCCCCATGCTGTTCCCGCGCTCCTCCGAATTAAACCGTTGTTGATGATAAGAAGCCCCCTACTGGAAGCAGGGGGCTAAGGGGTGAACGCTCGGTTGATTAAAACGAGCGTGTCTTATGCCGCGCTCCGTTTCCACTGAAGGCGCTGTTTGCCTGGGGGAGCGGTTGTTGCATCGCCATGACACTGCGATTCGGGTCTCGCAAGGCATCTTCCAGTAGGAAGGCGCAGAGATTGGATACCGAGCGCCCTTCTTCCTCTGAGCGGGTGAGCAGGGCCTCATGCACGTGATAACTCAACGTGATTGAGATTCGGCGCGGTTGACGTTGCATCACGCGAATGCGTTCGTTCATGAGTCGTCTCCAGAAAATTGAAAAAACGCTGGCTTGATGATGTGAGAGTGAGGCGTCTCTCATCAACTCGAGAATAAAAGCGGAATCCCGCTCAAGCTTGCTCTCTGGTGCCTCACTCTTCTCACAGATCTGCTGCAAGTTGAGAACGTGTTCTGCAGATCAGATGTTCGCCGCCGCAGGGGATCTGATCGTTAGCCTCTCAATTGCGCTCTCCAGCCACGTTGCGCTCTGTTCTGCAGCGGCCGCCAGACAGCCTGTTTCCGCCAAGAGATGGCAGAGCCTCCCTCACATGATCGATTCACGCGACGCTCCACAGAGGTGAAAGCACTGCGACGGGGGCGGAGCAGCTTTGGATCAGCTGCCTTGGTCGTATCCCTCGAGCCCTTCGAGCTCTTCGTGCGTCAATTCAGCCTGCTCCCAGGTGTCCTCGCTTTGCAGGGGGATCATCTGCCCTAAGAGTTCTTCTTCCAGGTCGTCGAGTTCATGTTGCCCATCGCTGAACGCCTCTGACTCGTCAATCAGTTCTCCATTGGCAATCTGCGGATCCCAATCCCGGTGCTGTGTTGCCATGGGGACCTCCTGCGCTTGTTTTAGGTTGCAAGATCGGCCCCCTGTTCGGGGGAGATGACGCAGATCTGAGGCAAAGCCCATGATCTGCCGTGGATCAGGTCCAGCCTTGGTTTAGACCCAAGGCTGTTGCCTGGTTGCAATGCTCAAAGGAGACCAACTGCTGGCCAAAGTTGCCCAACTCAAGGGGGCGAGTAAGAGCGAACTCGCCAAGGCCTGCGGCTACGTCTCGGGCCAGGACAATGGTCATAGCCATGTGCGCTTCCGTGACTTCTATCACGCCTTGCTTCAGGCAAAAGGCATCGATTTCGGGAATCACAAAGCCAAGTCAGGTGAACGGCGCAGCCATAAAGGACGTGAGTTGACCTTTAAAACCCATGTCCACTTCAACGGCAACTTGATGGTGGGTCAGGCCTACACCGACCTGCTGGAGTACCGGCCTGGTGATCAGTTCCGCATCGAACTTGCCCACGGCGAGATTCGCCTGGTGCCCATAGAACGCAGCGCCTGAGTGTCATCTCTGATCTCGCCATCTTGCTGTCATGTCCTCTCCTGATTACCCCGTTCCCCTGGATGAGGAGCAGCGGCTTCGCGATCTCCAGCGACATGCCGTTCTCGACACGCCCTCGGATCCGCACTTTGAGCGCATCGTCTCCCTGGCGGCAGAGGTTCTCGACATGCCGATCGCGGTGGTCTCCCTTGTCGATCAGAACCGCCAGTGGTTTTTGGCCCGCCACGGCCTTGATGCCGAGGAAACACCAAGGCGGGTGGCGTTCTGCGCACACACCATCAGCCAGGACTCTGTGCTCGTCGTTCCTGATGCGCTCAAGGACGAACGCTTCAGCAACAACCCCCTGGTGCTCTCGGAGCCTCACATCCGCTTCTATGCAGGAGCCCCATTGCATTCACCCGAGGGTCACAACCTCGGCACCCTATGCGTGATTGATCAGAAACCTCGTCAGTTGGCGCCGCAACAACAGCAACTGCTGCAGATGATGGCTGATCTGGTGATGCGTGAACTGGATCTGCGCCAGCAGAGTTTACGCTGCCCTGTCACAGGGTTGTTCAACCGCAGCAGCTTCTTTCGATTCGCAGAGATTGAGCTGCAGCACGCACGTCGCTCTGGGACTCCGCTTTGTTTGTTGAATGTCGATATTGATGACTTCCGGCAGATCAACAACCGTTGGGGGCATCAGGCTGGTGATCGGGTGCTCCTTGACGTCTGTCAGACCATTCAGCAGCGCCTCAAGCCCGAGGACCTCTTCGGGCGTATTGGCGACGAGGAATTCGCCATTCTCTTTGTCAATTGCAACGTGGCCGATGCGATGCATCTGGCCGAAGAGATTCGACTGGATATTGCTGGCATGCCAGGCGTGTTTCACCATTCGGACTACCACCCGTACATCAGTGGCGGCTTGACCAGCTTGAGCCCGGCAGACCAGGCCTTTGCAGATCTCTTCTATCGCGCAGATCAAGCCTTGTATTTGGCCAAAGGCAATGGCCGCAATCAGATTGCCCGGGTCATCGATCAGCAGTGACACAAAAAAGCCGCCCTGTCACGGGCGGCTTTCGACTCGCCTCGTCAGGCCACGGGCACGCTGATGGCCTCTGCTTCTTTGCTTCCGCTTTTTTTGCCGATGGATACGGTGAGCTCACCGTTTTCGCAATGGGCTTCAACGGCTGCCATGTTGGCATCTTCCGGCAGTGAGAAGCTGCGGCTGAAGCTTCCATAGGAGCGTTCAACCCTGTGGAAATGTGGCTTTGTTTCTTCGCTTTCACGTTTGCGCTCCCCTTGAATCGTCAGGGTGTCACCAACGAGGCTGACGGTGAGATCGCTCTTGTTCATGCCCGGAACATCGGCCTTGATCAGGTAGGTTCCGTCACTTTCACAGATGTCGACGCGAGGGCCGAAATCGGCGAGAGAAAGGGCCGGGTTGATCCGCATGCCAGACCAGTTCAAGGCGCGATCCATCATGGATTCGATATCGGTCAAGGGCTCCCATTTGATCAGGCTCATAGCCAGTCTCCCCAGTGTGAGATGAGCACTCTTCAAGGTAGAGGTCGCAATCTCTTGATCCATCTCATCGCGTCGATTCACCTCCCATTGACGATGGAGACGGAGCAGTTGTGCATCAGCGAGCGTTTGGGCCCTCCTGGCTGCTCAACCTGAAGGCCAGCAGACCCTTCGTGCTGGCTCGACTGGAGACGTTTGTGGATCTGAGCCGGTGGACCTGCCTAGAGCCCTGCCTGTGGCAGCTCCACCCAGGCAACGCACCGGGGGCTTTGCTCATGGCGCATGGCAGCCGCAGTCATCTCGAGGCCATCGATGAGCTGGCGGCACAGCAGGCTGCCGCCATCGCCGCCTTGGACGGTCTGATGACCCCTGTGCACCTGCTGCCAGATGCCCATGGGGGATTTGGACTTCCCCACGGTTCCGTCTTCGGCTTTGACCCAGCGGCCGCGCAGATTGTGCTCTCTGGGGCCGCTGAGTTTGACCATGCCTTCGGGATGCGCGTGCTGCGCAGCAACCTGCATGAAGAGCAACTGTTGCCTGAGTTGCTGGCCCTGGCCGAGGACCTGCAGCTGGTGGTGGCAGGTCCGCCGCCAACGCCCAGGTCCCTCGATGGCCTGCTTGTGGGCGGCGCCCACTGGGCCGTTGAGCAGGGTTGGGGCTTCCTGGAGGACCTCTCGTTCTGCGAAGAGCGGGGTGTTTACGACGGTTGTGATCCTGCCTGCGTCGATGAACCCCTGCGCGAACGCTGGAGTGATCAGCTCCAGTTGCCCGCCTTAGGCAACCAACAACTCGAGCTCCACGTGGTGGATCAATGTCTGGATGCCGAGCTGGCCCGAGCCTTTGGTCTCCAGGTCCATCAGGTCCTTGCGGCGATCCATGCCGGCTCCGCAAATCTCGGTCCCATGCTGGCCCATGGATTGCAGGGCGAGCTTGGCTCCAAAAACCTCAATGCGATTCCCCTGGAGAGCCCCCTCGGCCAGAGGGCCCTGCAGCAGACACAGATTGCCCTGAATTGCGCCTCGGCCCTTCGCCAGGTGCTCAGCCACCGTTTTCGAGAGGTTGTGGCCCGCTTTTGGCCCACCAGTGTGTTTTCTGTTCTGTGCGATTTCGCCCACAACAGTTACAGGCACGAAGCCCATCTTTTGGGCCATGACAGCGTTGAACTGTGGGTGCAGCGTTGTGGTGCTGTTCGTGCCTATGGGCCTAGCCATGGCGATCTTCGTGACGCTCTAAATCCACCGGGGACAGCGGTGCTGCTCGGCGGTGCTCTCGGTGGGCCCACTGAGTTGATCTGTGGTGTGGATACCGCTGAACAGCTCGCGCTCTCCTCGACCATCTGCGGCATTGGAGCCGTGGCGGAAGCAGAGCAGGCCGGACTGTGCCGCCGCGTTGCTCGCCTCCGCCCACTTCTGTGCCTGCAGGGTTGAGTTCAGATCAGCGGAGCGGCGCGCATGCGCGTTCGCCGTGCACTTTCCTCAAGATCGCAGGGTTGGTAGTCGCCGCAACTCTGGTTGCGAGCCGTATAGGGCCAGAGCCCCATCGGCAGTTCCATCTCCGAGATGGCGTGGTTGTTGCCGTAGCCGGAAAAGGCCAGGGTGGCTCCGCTGATTTCCACAGCTTCCAGGCTGAAGTGCTGTGGTGCGTGACAGGTGCACGGCGCCACCGCACCGAGGTTGGTGTTCTCCAGTCCGTTGGCTTGATCCCAGTGAATGCAGTTTTGGCAGTGCTTCGTGTTCATGGGAGAGATCTGCGATCGCCTTCAGCCAAGGAACGCCCTGTGGCCGGCGCCGCTGCTGCAGCAGATCCCCCGCCCCACGCCGGCATTCACTCGGCGCAGATCCACTCCTGTGCGGCCAACAGGTCGTCTCCGCTGAAGGTGCGTGTCTTCGCACTGACGAACTGGGCCATCATGCGCTGGGCGAGTTGTTGCCAGGGCTTGGCGTAAACCACGGCGACCCGAGATGGCCGGTGCCGGTACTCACGGATCAAGGCGAGGTGTTGATTGAGCGATTGCAAGCCTTGCCAGCCTTCGAACTGCCGGAGATCCAGCAGCACCCGGGGCTGTTCGACTCGACTGAAGAGATTGGCCAGATCGTCATTGATCCGCTCGTAGACCTTCCGGTCCACCTGGCCGATCAGGCTGACGCTCAGGATCTCCCCTTGAAGATCCAGGTGGATTGTTCCGAGGTCTTCGCTCAACCAGCGCTGCGCCGTCTCCATCTCGGCGCTGCTGAACAGCTTCATCGGGCACGGCATCAGCAGGCCAATCGCCCGTAGACCGTTCTGCAACCAGCCCGGATCGACGACCACGGCCATCCGCTCAAATCCATTCCAGTGCCGCAGACCCAGGTTGGCGTCCTCCCAGGCCGCCTCCAGGCTGAACCCTTCAAAGCCGGGTTCAAACACCACCAGGCATTTGATCTGCTCATGCTCCGTCATGGCCTGCTCAATCGCCGGCAGCACCTGCTGCTGGATGTCGTCACCGCTGAGCTGTCCTCTGCAGCAGAACCCCACCGTTCCATCGGGCAGGTCATGCATCAGCTCGATCATGGCCACGCGTTCAAAGGGTTCGCCAAAACGTATGCAGCAAGGCCCTGTTCCATGGCTGCTGCTGGCTGTTTGCTGCAGCGATGCCCTGAGGTGGCAGCGTGATGAGGCAGCGACCGGATGTTGCCGGCTCGGTTGGTTGCGTTCGAGCGGACCTGGGCGGGGGTTGGCTGAGCCAGGCGCACTTGGCCGTCGATTGAGCGCCCATCTGCCGAAGACCCGGGGCAGACAAGCCCCATGACCGCCGTGTGGTGGACCTGGTGTGCACCATCGCGCCAGCTCACCGCGATGGCTTTCGATGTCCTCCTCCAACGGCACGTTCCATCTGGAATCGCCGGCGTTCCGTGATGGCGATTTGATTCCCGCCATTCACACTGGCCATGGCCTCAATCTCTCGCCGCCCCTGCGTTGGAGCGGCGCCCCGGCTGGCACGGAGAGTTTGGCGTTGCTTGTTGAGGATCCGGATGCACCATCGGGAACCTGGGTCCATTGGGTCCTCTTCAACATCCCGGCTTCCATCAAGGCCTTGCCCGCCGGCCTGGAGCGCTCGCCCAGGCTGGCCAATGGTGCCTGTCATGGCAGCTGTTGGGGCGTTGATCGCTTTGAGCGCATCGGTTTCCAGGGGCCGATGCCGCCGCCCGGCCGAGCCCATCGCTACCGCTTCGAGCTGATCGCGCTGGATTGTCTCCTGCCATTGCAGCCCGGCTGCACCGTGCACCAGGTCCGGGAGGCCATGGAGGGCCATGAACTGGCGCGCACGGCGTTGATCGGATTTTTTTCTCAGCTCCCCTAATGGCCGGCACAAGGATCAGTGACGCACAATGAAGCAATGTGCATCACTCTGAGCCGCATCCGGCTTGAGCTGGAGCCGTTGATCGCGACCGCGACCACGACCACGACCACGACCACCCAGATCAGGACGGCCGAGTGAGCATGCGCAAGCAGTTATCGATGGTGCTCGAGCCAGAGCTCATCGATGCCATTAAGGGGCGGGCCAAGGAGCTCAGCTTGACCACCACGGCCTACATCACCCAATTGGTGCGCCGTGACCTGGGTTTGCCGGTCAGTACGGACGGCGGCCTTGAGCAGCGGGTCAAGCTGCTTGAAGAACGCCTTGAGTCCCTGAAGGGCGACCAATCCGCCAACTAGTCTCTACAAATCCTGTAGAGAAGTTCTTGGGTCCTATGGCTCCGTCCCGGCCTGAGAGTGAGGATTCCGGGCGAAGGGACGCCAGGGTCTGCATCAACTTGCACAGCGAAACCCACGAGAGTCTCCGTGCCATTGCCCTGCGCGAGGGTCGCAGTTTGAGCAATCTCTGTGCCCATTTGCTGGAACAAATGCTCGAGCAGCTTCAGGCAGAGCGCTGAGCACTGCCCCCGCGTTGCTTCTGAGTCTTCGCATCGGTGCTGCAGGGCAAGCGATCGCCTCTGGTCTGGCTTGGCTGTCAGAGCAATACGCACCATCCACCATGACTACCCGCATCCAATGGGGTTGGACCGAGGCCGCCGAGCGCTGGAACGGGCGTCTGGCCATGCTCGGTTTTGTGATTGCTCTGGCGACTGAGCTCTTGACCGGCCAAGGGGTGATCCAGCAGATCAGCAGCCTGGTTCCCCATCGCTGAGCACTCCTGCAGCATCGGCGCCGGCCTTGGCGTAGCTGCCGTCGCTTCGCCCCACGCTGAATGGGCCCCTTCTCGAGGACGTCTCCATGGATGAAGGCAATTGGGAAATCGGCTTGAGCGGCAGCAGCATCGAGGATCTCCTCAGTGGTGAGCAGGCCAGCCAGACCCTTTGGTTCCTGGCTGGCTACCTCAAGGGCATCGCCGATTGCAATGACATTCACGGCGATGAACGCCGAATGGTGATCGAGCCTGATGGTGATGGCAGTTGGCGCGTCCGCTCGAGCGCACTGGATCCCCGCGAACGGGACCTCTGATCTGCCGGACTCCAGCGGCGATCTGCCCGCAGATCAGCTGCTGGGAGCGTCCAAGGCCAGGTACCAGACACAAAGTCGCCAACGCCCATTGCATCGATCTATGGCTGCCATTCCCACCACGACCAGTTGCTATCAAGAACGCATCGCCACGCTC
The DNA here is from genome assembly GCA_049418265.1 of Vulcanococcus sp. GTDB lineage: Bacteria > Cyanobacteriota > Cyanobacteriia > PCC-6307 > Cyanobiaceae > Vulcanococcus. Next base: position 10,309 of record JBMSIW010000021.1, on the reverse strand, counting down.
CAGGAGCGATTGAAGCTGTTGCTCGCGACCTCAGAGGCCAGCGCGGGCTGCCCCGACGATTTGGAACTGTTGGAGCAGGAGATCCAACCGGTTTATGCCGCGATCTGGGCGATGTATGCCGAGGTGGAGGACGATGAGGGGTGATGGCTTGTGGTTGTTCCCTCGCAGCCTTGGCACGCCCGCAGCCCTGAGTCGATCTGGGTCGACCTCAAGACCGATGCCCAGGGTCTCAGCGCCGCCGAAGCGGCCCGGCGCCTGCAGCAGATAGGGGCGAATCTGCTGCCCCAGGCGCCATCGCCTCATCTGGTTCCAGCTCTGCTGCGGCAGCTCCAGAGTCCGTTGATTGCTGTCCTGCTGATTGCCGCCGTGCTCTCCCTGGCGGCCGGGGACACCAAGGATGCGTCGTTCATTGCAGCGGTCTTGCTACTCAATAGCGCCGTTGGTGGTCTGCAGGAATGGAAGGCGGAGCGACGGAGCCATGCGCTGCGGCGGCTGCTGAGGGTCAAAGCCCTTGTCTGCCGCGATGGCGAAACACTTGATCGTGATGCCCAGGAGCTGGTGCCCGGTGACGCGGTCTGGCTTGAGAGTGGTCAGGTCGTACCGGCTGATCTACGGCTGCTGCGCACCACCAACCTGGAGCTGGATGAATCCCAGTTAACGGGTGAGTCGCTGCCGGTGCACAAGCATGCCCGCGTCCAGTTGGCAGCATCCACGCCAGTGGCTGAGCGCTGCACCATGGCCCATGCCGGCTCCACGGTGCTGCGGGGCCGCGGGGTGGGCACTGTCGTCGCCACGGGCCCTTCCACCGAAGTGGGACAGGTGGCTCGAGACCTGCAACGCATCTCCTCAGGGCGTCCTCCGCTGTTGGTGCGGATGGATCGCTTCAGCCGCAACATCGGTGTACTGGTGGCTGCCTCGGCTCTCTTGGTGGGCTGGTTGGCCATGGTTCGCGGCGGACTCTCCTGGGTGGAGGCCGTCCTCTTTGCGGTGGCCTTAGCCGTCTCGGCCATTCCAGAAGGACTGCCCGTTGCCATGACGGTGGCTTTGGCTGTGGCCAGTCACCGCATGGCCCAACGACAGGTCATCGTGAGGCGCTTGGCGGCGGTTGAGGGCCTTGGCAGCTGCACCCTGATCGCCACGGACAAGACCGGAACACTGACCCGCAATCAGTTGCGTGTTCAAGCCGTGCAATGGGGACCCGGGGAGGCGTTGCGACTCGAGGACAACGTGCGGCCAGATCGGCTCAAGCCCCTGGCGCGGGTGGCGGCGCTCTGCAATGAAGCCGATTACCACTGCCGAGATGGCCGCTGGATCGGCCGGGGTGATCCGACAGATCTGGCGCTCCTTGAATTTGCCCATGGGCTCGGTCTCTCGCGTCAGAGCGCTCTGCTGCTGGAACCGGAATGCAACGCGATCCCGTTTGAACCGGAACACCGCTTTGCTGCCAGCTATCACCGCGGAGCGGATGGGCGAGTGCAGGTAGCGGTCAAAGGTGCCCCGGAGCGCCTGGTGCCGATGTGTCAGCCGGGGTGCCAGTGGGCCCTGCCTGCGGCCGCCGCGATGGCTGAGCAGGGATTGCGGGTCCTGGCGCTGGCCGAGGGAGAACTCACAACGGAACTCCCGCTGCAAGCTCCTCCGCCTGAGCCGAGCCAACTGCGGTTCCTGGGCCTGCTGGGCTTGCGTGATCCCCTGCGCGAAGGCGTGAAGCAGGCGATCGAGAGCGCGCAGCGCGCCGGCATCCGCGTCTGGATGATCACGGGGGACCACCCCAATACGGCCGCAGCGATTGCCAGGGAGTTGGGTCTGCTGCAGGAGAGCTCCGAGGTCGTGACCGGTCTTGATCTGGAGCAGGCCTCCGAGCGCCAGTGGCAACGCATCACGGCAAGCCGTTGCGTCTATGCGCGGGTGGAGCCCCACCAAAAGCTGATGTTGGTGCAGGCGGCCCAGGCCAGGGGCGATTTCGTGGCAGTCACCGGCGATGGGGTCAATGACGCCCCTGCCCTCAGGGCTGCCCAGATCGGTATTGCCATGGGGCGCAGTGGAACGGACGTTGCGCGCGAGGCCGCTGATCTGGTGCTTGCCGACGATGGTTTTGGCTCGATTGTTGCCGGCATTGAGGAGGGCCGCATTGCCTACGCCAACGTGCGCAAGGTGATAGCCCTACTCGTCTCCTGCGGTGCGGCGGAGATTGTCTTGATCGCTCTGGCGATCGGTTTTGCCCTGCCACTTCCCCTGCTGCCGGTGCAATTGCTGTGGCTGAACTTGGTAACCAACGGCATCCAGGACGTGGCCTTGGCCTTTGAGCCGCAGGAGGGGCAGGTTCTCAAGCAGCGACCGCGGCCGCCCCAGGAGCCCATCTTTGATCGGTTGCTGGCAGAGCGCACGCTGCTTTCAGCGCTGGTGATGGGGATGCTCGGCTTTGCGCTCTATGCCGTCATGCTCCAGCGGGGCTTGCCCGTGGGTCAGGCCCGCAACGTCCTCCTGCTGCAGATGGTGCTGTTTGAAGGCGTGCAGGTGGCCAACTGCCGCTTGGAGCAGCAGTCGATTTTCAGCAGTGGTCCATGGCACTCCCCGTGGGTTTTGGCCAGCAGCATCTGTGCCCTCCTGCTTCATCTCGGCGCGATGCACTGGTCGACAGCGGCTGAGCTGATCGGCGCCGGGCCGGTGCCCGGGCCGATCTGGTTGCTGTTGGGCGGAACTTCGGCGCTGCTGCTTCTGGCGGTGGAATTGCAGAAGCGCCTGCTGCGGATTAGGCCTTGACCGCTTCAGTGAGAACCGTTTCAAGAAGGAACGCGGCCAGGTTGCTCAAGGAGCGGCCTTCGTAGGAGCTGCGGTCCACCAGGGCGTCAAAGGTGGAGTGCGGCAGGGTGATCGTGACCCTCTGGGTGCTGCGGAAGGCGGGATTCGGGCGACTGAGGGTCTGCGTCACGGATCAAGGCGATGTTGGTCGCCCAAGACACTGGATCCAGGTTGATGGATCCACAAGTCCGTTTATGGGGACCTTCCCTGTATTGGGACAGTCAAACGTTCATCGTGAACAACAGCCCTGGAAATCACCCCGCAAACGTTCACTATGCAGTTTCTGCATAAAAGAGCGCTGACCGCGCCGATCTAGAACATCTGTAGATCCCCGCTGATCGTCCATGAAGGCTCTCGTCCTTGATGATCACGCCCTTGTCGGCCAGGCCATTGGTGGCTTGCTCTCGGAGGCCTGGCAATTCGAAGCGCTCCAAGTGGTCACCAACCTGTTGGATGCACATCGTTGGATTGAAGGTCATGCACCTGATCTCTTGGTGAGCGATTGGGACCTCGGTTCTGGTTTCACGCCTGAATCAGTGGTGGCAGCCTTGATGGAACACAACCCCAGCGCAAGGCTGTTGTTGCTCACGGCCCATGCCAGGACAATCGTGCCGCCCGTTCACTGGCAAGGGATCACCTTGGCGGTGGTCGATAAGGCCGATGGCTGGATGAGCCTGCATCAAGCACTGCTGAACTGGAAGTGCAGCGACCCAGTCACAGCGTCTCAGGAACCAGCCTGTGATCTTCTTGCGCTTCAGCACCTGCCCCCTCGTGAACTCCGGCTGCTCTGCGAACTGGGCAAGGGCCTGGTGAATAAGGAGATTGCCCAGTCCCTGGCCCTGTCGACCCACACCGTGGCCACCTACCGCAAGTCCATCGCGGCCAAGTTGGGCCTCAGCGGTTCTGAATTGGTAAGGGCTGCTGTACTGGCGCGCTGCATGAACCTGTTCTGTGAGTCGTCATTAGAGGGAAACTGAGGGCAACCCTGGCGCCTCCCCAATGGCAGGACCGGCCGTAGCTGAGTTGCACGCCATGGACTCTGCAAACGCTTTCTACGAGCTTCAGGCCAAGGCCCATCCCTCCGCGTTTGCTCGAGCGAACCATTGGGCCTGTTGCCATGGCAGAGGGGAATCCCTGGCCTGAATCTTCGATGGCCAGCACAATCGCCTTGCTGTCCGAATGCAGAGCAATGGCCAGCGACCGTTGCCCTAAACAGCCCTGCAATTCATCGATGGCGTTATTCAGCAGATTGAGGATCGCCAGGGTCAAAGAGCGCTCATCAGCTTGCACCCTGATTCCAGTGCTCATGTGATTCAGCCAGCTCAGTTCAATGTCGTGAGCCTCAAGGCGAGGCCATGCCTCCTTGAGACAACGATCAATCAGCTGAGCAAGATCCACGGGCACTTTTTGAAGGACATTCTTCTGCAGGATCGACTGCGCTGCCGTCAGTCTCTCGTTAAGTAGCGCCGAGCCCTCAAAGGCTGAATACAGGTTGCCGAGAGCCCCCGGAGAGACGCTGTCATCTGTCTCAAGGGAGTAAATGAGCTGGCGGAGATTGAGATGCAGGGACGTCGCGGGTTGGCGGATGTCATGCACCTGAGCCAAGGAGAGCTGCAGCGACTCGACAGACTCTTGCAACTGGCATGCAAATACCTGCAGGCCATGCTGAGCCCCTCGAAGCCTATCCTTCAGCACAGCGACATAAACAATCCCAACTGACAAAAGAAGATCAACAAGGCAATTGAGAAGACACCAAAAGTCTGTGTGTCTCTGGGCAAGAATCCAGGCTAGAGCGAAAGCGGCGCTCACGATCGCCAGCCGCACGGTCACCGTTTTGCTGAACCAAATCAGGGCTGCAAGCAAAATCAGTCTGACGAGCACATGAAGATGGTGCTCAGCAAAGAAGAGGTCAATGGCATACAGCTGGGCCATCGCCACCGAGAGCCCTGCAATGAGGATCCACTCCAGCGATCGAGGTGCGTAGCTGGTCAAAAGCCGCTCAAAGCTGAAGGAAACCTAAAGGTGCATCGATGGCGCGGGCTCCACCTGCAGCGGATCTGCTGCCGTTTCTGGTCTGCTCCATCTCATGCCAGCAATCTGGCCAGGCTGCGATTTCCCGGATGGGCCCTCAATGCAGCCTCTGCCCTCAGCCGTCTCCGCAGCAGCTGCGCCCAGCAATCACCACTGGAGCCGCGATCAACTCAAAGATCTGCTCCAGCAAGGACTCGGCGATCTACCCATCGTTGTGGTTTCCAACCGGGAGCCCTGGATCCATGCCAGAGAGGACGGCGGCAGCATTCAGGCCCATCGACCGGCCAGTGGCCTGGTGGCAGCCCTTGAGCCCTTCGCGGAAGCCACCGGCGGCACCTGGATCGCCCACGGCAGCGGCAATGCCGATCGCGCCAGTGTTGATCAGAGCGACGCTGTCGCCGTTCCTCCCGGTCAGCCGCTCTATCGCCTCAGGCGGGTCTGGCTCTCCAGCGCGGAGGTGCAGGACTATTACGCCAATCTCTCCAACCGTGGCCTCTGGCCCCTCTGCCACGTGGCCTTTGTGCCGCCGCTCTTTGAGCACGCCCATTGGCAGGTGTACAGGCAGGTCAACCAACGCTTCGCGGACGTGATCCTTCAGGAGACCGCCGGCAAGCCAGCACTGGTATTTCTGCAGGACTATCACCTGGCCCTGGTGGCACGGATGCTGCGCCAGGCCAATCCACGCTTGATCACCGTGCAGTTCTGGCATGTGCCCTGGCCGAACCGCGAAGTGTTGCGGACCTTCCCCTATGCCGATGCGCTGATCGATGGCCTACTGGGCAACGACCTGATCGGCTTTCAGGGTCGATCCCACGCCCACAACTTTCTCGATGCGGCCGATCGTCTCGTCGAGGCCCGTGTCGATCCTGACGGTGAGGAGGTGTCGCAACACGGTCACCACACCAGGGTGGGCAGTTATCCCATCAGCATTGATTTCGAGCACTGGAATCAGGCCGCGTCATCGGCGCCGGTGGCTGAGGCCATGCAGCGCTGGCAGCAGGAGTTGAAACTCGAGCACGGTCAACTCCTGGCCGTGGGCATGGAGCGTCTGGACTACACCAAGGGCCTGCTGCAACGGCTTCAGGCGGTGGATCGGCTGTTGCAGCTCGAGCCGACCCTGCGCGGTCGACTGCGCTTTGTGCAGATCCTCGCCAATTCCCGCGGCGCCATCAGCGAGTACCGCCACTTGAGGCAGGAGCTTGAGGGCCTCAGTCAACAGATCAATCGCCGCTGGAGCTCCGGCGGCTGGCAGCCCATCCATCTGGCAATCGAGGAGCGCAGCTTCACCGATCGCCTGGCCTTGATGCGCCTTGGCCGTTGCTGCGTCGTCAGCTCCCTGCACGACGGCATGAACCTGGTGGCCAAGGAATTTGTCGCCGCCCGTTGCGATGGCGATGGGGCCTTGGTCTTGAGTCGCTTCACCGGTAGTGCCCAGGAACTGACCGGCGCTCTTTTGGTGAATCCCTACTCCGTGGAGGCGTTGGCCAAAACATTGCGGCGGGCGCTTCAGATGCCAGAGACGCAACGGCGGCTGCGCATGGCTCAGATGCGTCGCCATGTCGCCGACCAGAACGTTTACCGCTGGGGGGGCTCGATCGTCTCGGACATCCTTCAGATCCGTCAGCACCGCCTGCTGCATGCTGCAGCCTCAGAGCTGCCGGGTTAGGCAGCTCTGAGGCGCATTCGACCGCATTCGAGAGGTTCCGAGCGTCGTGCGCGACCCTGAGATCAGAGCCGCAAGACACCACATTCCATGGCTGATTTCCGGACGGCGAATCACGATCCGAGCTGGTACGTCGATGCGGTCTTCTATCAAGTCTATGTCCGTGGGTTTAAGGACAGCAGTCGAGATGGAAATGGTGACCTACAAGGGCTGATTGAGAAGCTTGACTATATCCAGAGTCTCGGGATCAACTGCCTGTGGTTAATGCCAATCTTCCCCTCTCCATTGCGCGATGATGGCTATGACGTCTCTGACTTCCGTAGCATCGATCCTTCCATTGGGACGCTCACAGATCTTCAGAACCTGACCGAGGCGGCTCATCAAAGGGACCTTCGGGTGATCACGGATCTGGTGATCAGCCACACCTCAAGCCAGCATCACTGGTTTCAACAGGCGCGCCGTGATCGCCAGTCTCCCTATTACCCCTACTACGTCTGGAGTGATAGCGATAGCGGCTACGCAGACGCTCGCGTGATCTTTCCCGATTCGGAGCACTCGAACTGGGCCTGGGATCATGAGGCCAAGCAGTACTACTGGCACCGCTTCTTTTCTCACCAGCCCGATCTGAACTACGACCACCCCGCCGTGCAGGAGGAGATCCTGGCGGTGATGCGCTTCTGGCTGGATCTCGGGATCGATGGCTTCCGCGTTGATGCGGTTCCCTATCTGTTTGAACGCGAAGGCACCTCCTGCGAAAACCTCCCGGAGACCCATGGGTTCTGCCGGCGGATGCGTGCCTTGATCGATCAGGAATACCCGGGACGGATGCTTCTGGCAGAAGCCAATCAGTGGCCCGATGACCTTGTCCCCTATTTCGGTGAAGGCAACGAGTTCCATATGGCCTTCAATTTCCCGTTGATGCCAAGGCTGTTTCTTGCCTTGCGCCGGGAAGACAACGAACCCATTATCGACTGCATCAAGAATCTGCCAGCCATACCTTCGGAGTGCCAGTGGGCCACATTTCTACGCAACCACGATGAACTCACGCTGGAGATGGTCACCGATATCGACCGTGATTATCTCTACAGTGAATATGCTCATGATCCCCGGATGAAGTTGAATCTGGGAATTCGCCGCCGTCTGGCACCCCTAGTTGATCACGACCGCAGAAGAATTGAGTTGCTCTACAGCCTTCTACTCAGTCTTCCTGGGGCACCGGTCATTTACTACGGCGACGAGATCGGCATGGGCGACAACATTTATTTGGGTGATCGCAATGGTGTGCGAACACCGATGCAGTGGACCGATGACCGCAACGCCGGTTTCTCATCAGCAGACCCATCAATGCTGTATCAACCAGTGATCACCGACCCGATCTATCACTATCAGGCCGTGAATGTCGAGGCGCAGTTGCGCTCTCCCGCGTCACTGCTCCATTGGCTTCGCCATCAACTCAAGATGCGTCGAAGTCAGCCTCTATTTAGCCGTGGGGATATGCAATTCCTCACGGTAAGCAACCGCAGTGTGGTGGCCTTTACGCGCAGCTATCGGGGTACCACGGCGCTGTTGGTGCACAACCTCTCGGGTTCGGTGCAGCCCCTGGAGTTGGACCTTTCTGCCCATGCGGGATCACGCCCCAGGCATGTCAGCGGCAACCACGGGTTCCCTCTGGTTACGGCAGCCCCCTATTTCCTCAATCTTGCGGCCTATGAGTCCTTGTGGTTCTTGCTGGAGCCGGTGTGAGCCCCCTGCCGGCCCTGCTGGAGCGTGCCTGCAACGCGCCCGCGGTGCTGCTCTACCTCGATTTCGATGGGACCTTGGCTCACTTGCGTGGCGACCCCGATCTCTGCGCCTTGCCCGCCTCGTTGCGCCCAGTTTTAGAGGCCCTCAGTGGTCTGCCACGCTTCGATCTGGCGGTGATCAGCGGGCGATCGCTCGAAGATCTCCGCAAACGGCTCGCTCTCCAGGCAGAGGCCATCAACCTCTCGGGCAACCATGGCCTGGAACTGCTCTGTGGCGGTGAACGCTGGAGTGATCCCCGTGCCGAGGCCCTCAGACCGCAGTTGGATCAGTGGGCGCTCGGCGCCCGTCAGCTCCTCGCTGATCTGCCTGGTGCCCGCGTGGAGCACAAGGGGCTGACGTTGAGCCTCCATGAGCGTTGCGTCAAAGCCGAGCATGCCGGGGAGATGGAGCGGCGACTGGCGCCCCTGCTCACCGATCTGACCGCCGATGGCTGTTTCGCGCTGCGGCGGGGCCGCTGCGTGCTCGAAATTCGTCCCGCTTTCCCCCATGGCAAAGCCATGGCGGCGCGGCGGCTCGAGCAGAACGCCAAAGAGCGCGGCCTCATCCTTGGCGCTCCAGACCCCAGCGTTGCTCCCCTACGTCTCTATTTCGGAGACGATCAGACCGATGAGGACGTGTTTCTGCACTGGCCAGGGGTGACAGGCATCCGGGTTGGTCCGTCTGCGCTGAGCTCGGCCGCTAGCTGTCGGCTCGGTGGGCCTGTGGGGGTCGCCCACTGGCTTGAGGCACTTTGGGCCCAGCTGCGAGAGAGCGGCGACGCTACATCTGCAGCCCATTAACAGCGGCGAAGAGCTGCCCAGCGGGGCTGGAGTTTCAAGACTGGGAGTCGTCTCCCTGGACCATGGATGGAGCTGCCCTGCGCATTGCTGGCTTGTGGGCAGCGTGGTTACTGGTGATGCTGTTCCACGTCGAGCTCGGCTTGATGCCCCTGTTCCACGGGGCCTCTGTGACGATTGAAAGCCAGGTGTCACCGCGGCTGCTGCCTCGGCTGTTCACCGCGATGTTGCTCTATTTCCTCATTCCCGTGCTGGCCATGGTGCTGGCGTTGCACGCGGCCACGGAGCCCGGCAGCTGGAGCGGGCAGTCACCATGGCGCGCAGCGCAGTTTTGGCTCAGCGTTCTCTACAGCCTGACGAACCTGATCCACTGGATCGCGGACATCAAGATTCCCGATTCACGCGTTGATCAAGTGCTGTTGATGGGCGTGCTCAGCGCGATCGGTCTTGGGATCAACCTGGAAGCCTGGCGCTGGTGGCAGCTTTGAGCAGCTTTCCTGCTCTGCTGCTGGGTAGCGGTTTGATGAGCCTGATCGCCTTGGTGGGAGCGATCACTCTGGTCTTGCCGCCTGCCTGGCTGAATCGGTTGTTGCTGCCGTTGATCGCTCTCGCGGCGGGATCGCTCTTGGGCGGAGCCCTCTTTCACATGCTGCCGGAGGCCTGGTCCAGCAGTGATCCACAGCATGCGGGCGCCTGGGTCGCGGCAGGATTTGCCGCCTTCTTGGCCTTAGAGGAGTTTCTGCTCTGGCATCACTCCCATCGCCAGAACACGTCGACTGACTCCAGGCGACCCACCGGCGTACTGATTTTGCTGGGCGATGGCCTGCACAACTTCATCGGAGGGCTTGGTATCGCAAGTACCTATCTGATCAATCCGCAGGCCGGTGTTGCCGCCTGGCTGGCTGCGGTTGCCCATGAGATCCCCCAGGAACTCGGGGACTTTGGGGTGTTGGTTCATAGCGGCTGGAGGCCGCGCGCAGCCCTCAGCTGGAATGTGCTCTCAGCCTTGAGTTTTCCGCTCGGTTCTCTGCTGGCTTGGACCCTGCGCGAGCGGATCCCCTTGGCCCCGCTGGTGCTTTTCGCCGCCGGAAATTTCATCTACATCGCTGCTTCCGATCTGGTGCCTGAGATCAAATCAGGCCGCAAGCTCAGCCAGTCCTTGCTCTGTTACGCCTGGTTTACGGCCGGTCTCCTCCTGCTCTGGAGCTTGGGCCATCAGGCCAGCTGAGGCAGGAGG
>JBMSIW010000020.1:0-20992 GCA_049418265.1 Vulcanococcus sp. | reverse complement strand
TTGGTGAGGCAGGCCTTCCCTTATATGACCGCCCGTCAGGCCATTGAAGTCCTCTTGACAACGGCTACCCAGCTTGAGCTTCCAGTCAGTGATGTTGGGCACGGACTCGTGAATGTTGGTCGAGCAGTGAGAGGTCCGATTGAATTTGGTCATCCCTCTTTAATCGATGGTAACAACTCAATCTTTGAACCGATCTTCTCTGTTGATACAAAGGGCTTTGATTCGGTTTGGAGTAACGATATCTCTGGTGTAGGAGGCTTCAGTAAGTCTGGCAAAGGGACTCTGGTGCTGACGGGCAGCAATACATATACAGGAAATACAACAGTTAGTGATGGCACTCTGCGTGTCGACGGCTCCATCTCCAGCTCAGCCCTAACAGTTGAGGATGGTGGCAGGGTTCAGGGAACCGGAACGCTTGGACCATCCGTCTTTCGAGCCGGCTCGGTTCATTCGCCTGGTAACTCGATTGGTGTTCATACATTCGCCGCCAGCTACACCCTAGGTAGCGGTGCCCAGCTGCAAATCGAGGTTCAAGGTCCTCAAAATGACAAACTTTCTGTTGCTGGGAATGCGCTTCTTGATGGGGAGGTGGTCATCCTGCCGTTCGATGGAGGGTCTCCATTCCCGTTCTTTGATTATCAAGTCATTAATTCAAGTTCTGATATTGTCTTTAATGGAAGCGTTAACCAAGGCTTGTTGGCAAGTGCGCTCCTCTCCTACGGGGCTGATCTTGTCGTTGGAAATGATGGTGATCCAACGACCCTTGACATCGCCTGGTTGCCCAAGAATGGAGTTGGTGTTGTTGGCTCAGCCTTGGCGCCCTTAGGAAATAACGAGTCCAACCAAAAGTCAACGGCTTCTGTTCTCGATAACTCCTTGAAGACTCTTGCCGTTGCTGCAGGCAATACAACTGGCACCTCAGGTCAGAATGCAACAGGTGAAGCGATTGGCAAAACTGGATTCACCTCTGGCCAAGCGGCAGCCGCTGGTTATTCCAGCGACTTCATCAGGCTTTTGGATGACCTGGTTCAGCTCAGCTCTCCTGGACAGCTGGCGGCAGCGATTAACTCGTTATCGCCTGAACCCTATGCCGCTTTTCAGGCGGTGGGGCTCAATTCACTGAAGCAACAGCGTGAGCTTCTGGCGACTCACGCAGGCAGCTGTCAAAACACGGGTTGGGTTGTATCCACGCCCAATCCTGAGTCATCAGTTCCTGGAAAGTCAGGTCGCAAACTTCCTGTCTGTGTTTTTGCTGATGCAGCAAAGTCGAACTCGTCCATTAATGGTTCGGAAGGGCTCTCCTCCTACCTTTCGAACTCAAACATCGCCTATTGGGGGCTCGAGTATTTCCCCTCAAAGCAATGGACCGTCGGTGCTGCATATGGATACGGAAGCTCAAGCCTCTACGGCATGAGTCTGACGTCTGCCGGGGTGAGTTCTACCAATAACAGTGCTGCTGTTTACGGTGTTTACAAGCCCATTGAGCGACTGAAGCTTCAGACCGCTTTTGGGTACACAGGCTTTTCTGTAGAAGGCACCAGAACGGTTTCTTTCATTGGCAATGGACAACCCATTAATGGCAACACCTCCGCTAACGGCTATACCGCCAGTCTTGATGCCAAGTACGACATTCCCATCAACACCGGATCGAAGAAGGATTGGCTCGTCGTCTCTCCAATTGCTGGGATCGCTTGGGGTGCTTACCAGCAGAGGGGATTTGAAGAAACTGGTGGTGGAGCAACAGATCTCCAGGTGAATGGGCATACCTCCAACAGTCTTGTTGGAACGATTGGATTTGAGCTTTCCACTACTCCAATCAAGCTCTCCAAGAGCGGCAAGCAAAGCTTTGCTCCCAAGCTTGCACTTGCTTATCAGGTCGATGCCCTGGCAAATGCCAACTACACCAAGGAACTGACGGCCAGCTTTGTGGATGCTCCAGCAGCAGGCGTCATCACAACGCAGGGGCAGAACGGTGGTGCTAATTCATTCACGATTGCTGCTGGAGGAGATCTACAGATATTCCAAAACGCTGTTCTCTATGCAACTGTCAGCTATGAAGTTGAGAACGCAGGCTCACAGTTCGGCTACTCCGGTGGCGTGAGGTTCTTGTTCTGATCGGCAGCCGGTGTACATCGAGGCTTTCGGAGCCTCGATCACCACGTGGCCTGGACTCCAGTTGCCCCCTTCAAAGAAGTCCTTTCGCTTGCGTGAGCTCGCGGCATCACTAGGACTAGTCCCGGCGTCAGGCGATCACCGTGAGACCTGGAGCGTGAGTGGCAGTAGCCACTGCTTCATCAACCCAGCAACGGTCAGGAGCACAAAAAAAGAAGGGGTGTTGGCGACCCCTCCTCATCTCCCTCAAGCCCGACCCGAAGGTCGTATGCAGATGATCCCGCTGATGTTCAAGCGGTGATGTGCCGTTTGCGACTGGATGAACGCTCTGTGTGGGACTGAGAACCAGCTGCTTGCCGGCTGACAGGAGCTCCCTGGCTGTCAGCTCCGGGTGAGACGCCTCTTGGTCTCTATTGTTTAGGGGTGAGGGGGAGACCCTGTCTTGCGTGGTTGCTTGATGGGGTGGGTGGGGTCACGCCTACTGCCTCTCTCACACCTCCTTTGACGGTGGCCCTGTCAGGTCATTGGCTGTTGTTTCCGGGCGGAGAGCTCGAAATATCCAGCACAGGTGGGTATCAATACTGTTGTTGCGCCTGGGTTCCGGAGCTTCACTTGGGCAAAGTTGCTCGCGCCATGAACTGGGAACCCACCGCTGATGGACTGGGCTACAAGGTCTGCCTGACCAAGGGTGTTCACACAGCCTGCGCGTTCGTCAGCAGTGCCCATCTGATCGAAGACAAGCGCAGACAGCTTGAGGCTTCGATCCAGGCGGATGCCCAGCAGGCTTCCCAGACGACGGAGATGGTCCCCTAGGCGGCGTTCGCTCAGCCTGAATCAGAGGACCTGGCCGACCATCACCGCAGCCAGGGCGGAGAAGAGGGTGATGCTCAGGGCGGTCAGCGGGTTTTGGCCCTGGGCGACGGCATAGCTGGTGATCACGCCTGCACCGAGGCCGGCCACGATCAGTTGGGTGGCAAGGGCTGGACGGTCGTTCATCGCATGCCGAAATGGCTGCGGTCAGCTTGCTGCTGATGCCTGGAAGGGTGTTAACCAGAACGGGGGTTCGTTACCTGGCGTTGGTGTTCGTTACGCCGCGCAATGTGTCGAGGCCGGCCGGGCTCGGCCACTGCTGGCCCACTGCTTCAGGCTCTCCAGCTGCTCGCGCGCGGTGCGTGACAGCGGCACCAGTTGGGCGGCGGCGCTGGTGAGGTCTGCTTCGCTGAAGTCTCGGCTTTCGCTGAAGGCCTGGTGCATGGCCTCGATGACAACCTGCTCGAGCTCAGCTCCCGAGAAGCCGCTGGTGCGATCCACCACCACATCCAGGGGGATCTGGTGCTGAGGGCGCCGGCGTCGCAACTGCAAATCGAGGATCGTGCGCCGCTCCTCGCGATCGGGCAGATCCAACAGGAAAATTTCGTCGAACCGGCCCTTGCGCAAGAGCTCGGCCGGCAGTTTTTCAACGCCATTGGCGGTGGCAACGACGAAGACGGCGCTGCTCTTCTCCGCCATCCAGGTCAGCAGGCTGGCGAGGACCCGTTGGCTGGTGCCGCCATCACTGCGGCCATCCCCGGCGCCGAAGCCCTTGTCGATTTCATCAATCCAGAGGATGCAGGGGGCCATGGCTTCGGCCCGCTGAATCATGTCCCGGGTTCGTGCCTCTGAAGCCCCCACAAGACCGGAGAACAAGCGACCCACATCCAGCCGCAGCAGGGGCATGCTCCAGCTGTGGGCGATTGCTTTTGCCGTCAGCGATTTGCCGGTGCCCTGGGGGCCCACCAGCAGCACGCCGCGGGGCAGGGGCAGTCCGTAGCGCCGCGCCTCATCACTGAAGGCCATGTGCCGTTGCTCCAGCCAGCGCTTCAGGGCATCGAGGCCACCGATGTCGGCGGTGGTGGCTTCCGTGGGGCAGTACTCCAGCAGTTCGCTGCGGGCGATGGCCTGGCGCTTCTCTTCAAGCACCTCCTCCAGATCGGAGCTGCCGAGTTGGCCGCGACTGGCTAAACCGCGAGCCGCCACCTGGCGGATGCGCTGCTCGCTCAAGCCACTGCAGCTGTGGGTCAGCAGCTCAAGCAGTTCAGCATTCAAGGGTTGGCCGCTGGCCTGAGCGATGTTCTGCAGCAGGGTCTGGATCTCGCCTTGATCCGGCAAGGGCAGATCCAGCAAGGTGATGCATTCCTCCAGCTCCCGAGGCAGTTGCCATTCCGCCGCTGTGATCACCAGCGTCTGGGGCTTTTGGCGCAGGCTCGTGGCCAGGTTGCGCAACTTGCGGCAGATGCTGCTGTCGTCCGCGTAGCGATGGAAGTCATGGAGCACCAGGAGTGCGGGCTGATCGGCCGGCAGGGCCGCCAGGCTCTCCAGAGCGGCCAAGGGATTGCGCGCCGCTTCTCCGTCCCGTCCCGGCCAGCCGCTCAATCCACTAATGAAGTCCCAGCGGGCTAAAGCCCGTTGATCCAGGCGCCTGGCAGCGGCGGTGAGCAGCGCGGCGATCCGCTCTTCTTCTTGACTGCGAATCCAAAGGATGGGGGTGCGCGCCCGAATCAACAGATCCAGATGATCAGCCCAGGCCTGGCTCATGGCTGCAGCTTTTTCAACGCGGCCCAGCGCGGATCGATGACCGCATCGGGATCGCTGCCGGTTCCCTGGAGATTGGGACCAGGGCAGCCCTCGCCGCAGCGATTGACCACGGGCAGTTGCAGATTCAGCTGCTCAAAGACCCAGTGCTCTGGGTCAAAGTCCGCGCTGGGATCGAGGCTTTCGGTGAGGGCATCGGCATCCAGCTCCAGCACCTCGAGATCGCCCTCCAGAACGGTCTCAGGCGCGATGCCATCGACGCGGGCCTGCTCTCCGAGCCAGAGCACTTCCCGGGTCTCGAAACTCAGGGGATGGTTGAACTGCTGCAGGCAGCGATCGCAGCAGAGAGTCACGATCGTTCGGGCCTCGCCCTCGAGCTCCAGAACGTTGCCTCGGTGGACGGCACGCAGGCTGCCGCGCACGGGAGTGAGGCTGCTGAGTTCGTTCAGGGGCTGATGGATCTGCCACTCCTTGCCGTTCTCCAGCAGCTTGAGCTCCTGGAGAGGGATTGGCAGCAGTGGATCAGCGGCAGGCCCTTCGCTGGCCATGGCTCACTTCTTGCCCTTGGGCTCAAAGGGCAAACGGTCGCTGCCACTGACCGTGGCGGTGACGGTTTTGGCCTCGGCGGCCAGCTGTTGATCGAGGATCGCCTGGAGGTTGTCAGGCAGCGCCTCGCGGGTCAGCAGGAAGGTCTGGGCAGCCTGGAAGATGTTGGCGATCACCATGTAGAGGAGAACGCCTGCGGGCAGCGGGAAGAACAGGAACATGCCCGTGATCATCACGGGGGTGATCTTGTTGGCTGTGGCCTGCTGCGGGTTGGCCGGCATGCCCATGCCAGAGAGGATCTGGCTGACAAAGAGGCTGGCGCCAAAGGCGGCCACCAGGATCGCGATGTCCCAGTTGACGGCCCCATCGGTGTAGAAGCCGACCTGGCCCAGGGCCTTGATGAACAGGAAGCCGCTGCGGGCTGCCAGGCCAGGGATCTTGGCTTCCACCACGGCATCGCCAGGGGCGATGGCATGGATCGAGCCGTTCTGGTCAACGCTGACGATGCCCTCGCCTTTGGTCACACTCCAGGTGGGTTGGAAGCTGTTGCCGTTCTCCACCCCCTGAAGCACCGAGGCAAAGCTGCCACCGTCTTTGGTGTGCAGGCTGACGGTTTCCGTGTCGCCCACGCCCAGCTTGGTGCCCTTCTCCAGGCTGGCGATCACGGGAACGTGATTGGTGGCCGTGACGAAGATGGAGTGGCTGGCGCTGTTGAACGGCTTGGGTTCGACGGCGGCAATCTGTTCGGCCGGCAGCACCTTCAGGTTGATCGTGTAGGGCACATCGGCGAACGGTGAGCCCCGCAGGGTGGCGAACAGCGCGAAGAGAATCGGCATCTGCACCAGCAGAGGCAGGCAGCCGGAGAGGGGGCTGCCGAATTCCTTCATCAGCGACCCCAGTTCTTCCTGCTGCTTCTGGGGGTTGTTGGCGTATTTCGCTTTGATCTCGGCCTGGCGCTTCTGCATCACCGGCTGGGCGATGCGCATGCGACGGGCGTTGCGAATCGACCCCGCACTCAAGGGAAACAGTGCCAGTCGGATCACCACGGTGAGGGCGATGATCGCCAGGCCGTAGCTCGGCACCAATCCGTAGAAGAAGTCGAGGATCGGCAGCAGCAGGTTGTCGGAGATGTAGCCGATCACGGCGGTGCTAACGGGGGGGCGAAGAGGTGTGGCTCAGTGTGTCAGGCGGCGGCATCGCCCCCGAACCCGGCGGTGCCAGCGCTCTTGGCGGCGGACTTGGCACGGATTCGTTCGTTGATGAAGGCCTCGGCTTCCTTGTGGCGCGGCACGGCGCGCATCTCGAGCTTCATGCCGTCACTCAACACGAGCACCATGTCTCCCCAAAAGCCGAACCCACGGGAAACCGAGCGGACCTCGCGGATCTGGCTATAGACCACCTGTGTGCGGTCGCGGCCCAGCCAGCCACCGCTGACTTCAACCCTGCGGCTGGTGATGCGAAACCGCAGCCAGAGGGCGCGAACCAGGGCCCCAACGGCAAAGGGGATCCCGATCAAGGTGAGACCAAACAGCAGGTTCAGGATCAGGTCACCCTTGGCAGGACCGCCTTCGTAGAAGACCTCCTCATTGATGCTGGCGCCTGGGGCCACGGGGGCCGGCTGTGCTGCAGCACTCATGGTTGCAATCCTGCTTTGGCAAGGAGTTCTGAACATTCTCCCAGGAGGCGCTGGTCACCTGCGTCCTCACTCCCGGGTTTCAGGGAGATCAAGAGCCATTGGCCGCGTCCCTGCTGGAGCAGGCCGCTGACGACCTGACTCAGGTGTGCATGCAACAGACGCCGCAGCTGGTTGCGACGGACCGAGGATTTGCTCACCTTGGTGCTCACCACAACCCCCAGGCGGCAACTCTGGGGATCGCGGTCGCGGGGGTCGCTCTTGAGGAGGTCCACCTCTGCGGCCAGGGTGCGCAGCACCATCCACTGACCATGGTGGCGGCGGCCCTTCTGGTAGAGCCGGTCAAAGACGAAACGCCCTCTGAGCCTGTGTTCCCGAGATAGCGCCATGGTTTTGGGCTAGGTCGGGTTGGCTCAGAGGGCGTTCGAAACTCTTGAAGCTGGAGCCGCGGTGCGGCGCAGCCTCAGACAGACAGGCGAGCGCGACCGCGCTTACGGCGGGAACGGATCACGCGGCGGCCGGTGTGGGAGCGCATGCGGACACGGAAGCCGGACACCCGCTTGCGCTTACGGCTGGTTCCTTCAAGGGTGCGCTTGGTCATGGCTCCGGCTCGGCTGCGCCTTCAACGTCGATCCACCAACTTATCAGCCGGTGGGATGCTCTCCCCTGCCCCTCCCTAGAAGTACTTGCTAGAAGGACTCGCTGGCGTCCACCTGAATCAGCCAGCTGCCCAGGTACCCCGAGATCGGCACCGCTCCAGGGGCCTGCGCCAGGGCGTTGAACTGGAACATGCCGGCGCTGGGGGGATTGACCACGCTCATGTACACGCCGATGGTTTTGCCCACGGGAACCGGCGTGTTCGGGAAGACTTCAATCGATCGACCGTCCGGCGTCACCTCCACGGTCGCGGGGATGGTTTCGTCGCAGCGGGTGCGCTTGGTGAAGCTGCCCGCCTTCATGTAGCAGAGCTGAACGTTGCTCGGCGTGATGGTGGTTTCGAAACTTTTGGGGACCGAAATCGCCAGCTTCAAGATGGCTGTTTTCCGGTCTTTGGGTTTGAGAACGAAATAGTATTCAGCCCGCTGACCACGCACCGTGTTGGTGGTGAAGTAGTAGAGCTTGCGGTAGTCCTTGTTGTCCTCCCAGCGGAACTCCAGGATGCTTGGAGTCCCCTGGGCGCGAGCTGCTTGGGGATGCAGGGCGGCGGCGCCACCGAGGACAGCTCCAGTGACGCCCAGCAGGGT
Organism: Vulcanococcus sp.; assembly: GCA_049418265.1. GTDB lineage: Bacteria > Cyanobacteriota > Cyanobacteriia > PCC-6307 > Cyanobiaceae > Vulcanococcus. The sequence goes on along the minus strand of JBMSIW010000020.1, from coordinate 12,886 downwards.
TGCTGCGGTGGCGCCCAGGCGTTGCAGTCGTGCCATCTGGAGGTTGATCTCAGCTTGGCCTCATTCTTAGGGGGCGTCAGGCCCCCATTGCTGGCAGTGGGCGGTCAGGGTGCTGGCAGTTGTGACCAGATGCGACTGCTCAGTGTCTTCAGCGTCCGGCCGAAGCGAGATCGGGCCTCAATCGGGCGGCCTCGCGCAGGTAGCTGTGCCGCGCCGGTTGATCGAGCCAGGCATGGGCCAGCAGGCGGATGCAGCGCTCCAGATCTCCCTGCACGGCCATCTGCTGGCAATCCAGCAGCGCAACCCCATCCCAACCGCTCCGTTGGCGGGCGATGGCCGCTGGGAAGCAGGCATCGAGATCTGCCGTCACGGAAAAGGTCAGCGAGAGGATCTGCGCTCCCTCAAGAGCATTGCGCTCGACGAGGTCATCGAGCAGCTCTGTGACCGCCTCGCTGATCGCTTCACGGCTGTTGCTTTGGGCCGTGGTGGCGCCTCGCAGGGCGCAGAGCTGACGGGTGCTGCTCATGGGCGGTGCAGCCAGAGGGGTTGGCCGGCATGAAACTCCAGCTTGATCCAGTCCGAGAGGCCGGTAAACAGCGAGCGTCCCGGAATCAGACCACCAAATTTGGTCTTCTCCTTGCCGAAGGTGATCGGCTTGGTCTTCTCCACGTCCAGACCAGCCAGCTCGCAGGCCAAGCGGCGGGCGGTTTCCTCGTCGCCGAGCTGATCCACAAGGCCTAGAGCCTGGGCCTGGGCACCACTGAAGACCCGACCATCGGCGAAGCGGCGCACCTCTTCTTCGCTCTTGTGGCGACCCTCCGCCACCGCGGCGACAAATTGCCCGTAGCTCGAGTCGATCAGCTCTTGAAGCAGCTGACGTTCCCCGGCGCTGAGGGCGCGATCCGGCGAGAGGATGTCCTTGTAGAGGCCACTCTTCACGGTCTCGAACTGGATGCCAATGCGCTCCAGCAGCCTCGAGAGGTTGTTGCCGCGGAGAATGACGCCGATGGATCCGGTGATCGTGCCGGGGTTGGCCACGATCTGATCGGCCGCCACGCCGATGTACACCCCGCCCGAGGCTGAGATGTTGCCGAAGCTGGCCACCACCTTGCAGTTCTTCTGGCGCAGACGCAGCAGGGCGGCGTGAATTTCCTGGCTGTCTCCCACGGTGCCGCCGGGGCTATCGATGCGCAGCAGCAGCGCCGGACACTCCCGCTGCTCCACCTCTTTCAGGGCCTTGAGCACCCGCTTGCGGGTTCCAGCGGCAATGGGCCCCTCAATGGCGATGCGCGCGAGTTTGCGGCGTGACTTGCGTCGCCAGGGCCAGGGCATTGAAACGATCTGCGGTGGCTGGATCTTAAAAAGGAGCCTGTGGGCGGCTGGGGCCGGTGAATCTGCGCTGGCTGGCCATGCTGCTGCCGTTTGCCCTCTGGGGCACGGCCATGGCCGCGATGCGGCCCCTGCTCGATGGGGCAGGACCGCTCACCTTGGCCTGGCTGCGCTTGCTGCCGGCAGGTGTGCTGGTGCTGGCAGCTGCGGCCTGGATGGGCCGTTCCCTGCGCTGTGATCGGCGCGATTGGCTATGGATCGCTCTGTTTGCCCTGGTGGATGCGAGCGCTTTTCAGGGCTTGTTGGCCCGCGGGCTGTTGGGGACGGGCGCCGGCCTGGGTTCGGTCCTGATTGATTCCCAGCCGCTCTTGGTTGCCTTGCTGGCGCGGAGTCTCTTTGGGGATGCCATCAACCCGGTCGGCTGGTTGGGGCTGTTGGTGGGCTTGCTGGGCATCCTTTGTTTGGGTCTACCTGCTTCCTTGCTGCAGCAGTGGTGGCTGATGGGCCCAGAAGCCATTGGTGAGCGAGCCTGGAGCCATGGAGAGCTCTGGATGCTCGCGGCAGCCCTGGCCATGGCCCTCGGCACGGTGATCAGCCGCTTCGCCTGTCGCCACAGTGATCCGGTGGCCGTGACCGGCTGGCACCTGTTGCTCGGGTCCTTGCCCCTGCTGCTGGGGGCCGCGGCAGAGCCCCTCTGGAATCCGGCCGCCCTGGGTGCCTGGCCGGACTGGAGCGCTCTGGACTGGGGGCTGATGGCCTACGCCACCTGTTTTGGCAGTGCCCTGGCCTACGGACTCTTTTTCTGGTTCGCCAACCGGGGCGATCTGACGAGTTTCACCTCGCTCACGTTCCTCACCCCCGTGTTTGCCCTGCTCTGCGGAGTCGCCCTGCTGCAGGAGCAGCTCCGTCCCCTGCAATGGTTTGGCGCGGCCTTGGCCTTGGTGAGCGTGGTGCTGATCAACCGCCGCACGCAGCTCTGGCATCCCGAAGGAGAGGTGTCATGAAGCTGCTGGTGGTCAGCACGCCGCTTGGCCCTTTGGGCAGTGGCCTTGGCGGCGGCGTCGAGATCACCCTGAACAGCCTGGTGGCAGGGCTTTTGGATCGCGGCCACAGCATCACGGTGCTGGCAGCCGAGGGATCCAGCCTCGGGCCGTCCTGTCAGCGCGCCGAGCTCTGGCTGCGTTCCGGCCGCCCGCAGCTCAGCAGCCAGCACGCGGATCGAGAGGCCGATGTGGTGATGCCCGCAGATGGGCTCCTGCCGCAGTTCTGGCGCGCGGTCTTGGAGCAGGCGAGCTCCGGTCGCTTTGAGGCTGTGGTGAACCTGGCCTACGACTGGTTGCCGTTCTGGCTCACCCCAACCCTTGCGCTGCCGGTCTTTCACCTGGTGAGCATGGGCTCGGTGAACGCTGCGATGGATGGGGTGATCGCTCAGGTGGCGGCCTGGGATCAGCGGCGTCTGGCCTTCCATACCGCCACCCAGGCGGCCGACTTTGACCTCCCAGGCCCCCCCGTGGTGGTGGGCAATGGCTTTGACCTGGATGCCTATGGGCTCTGCCTGGAGCCGGATGCCCTGCTGGGTTGGGTGGGGCGGGTGGCCCCTGAGAAGGGTTTAGAGGATGCCGCGGCTGCCGCCATGCAGTTGGGCCGTCGCCTGGCGGTCTGGGGGCTGGTGGAAGACCGGGCCTACGCCGCTGCGGTGGAGGCTTCCGTACCGGCCGGCACCCTCGATTGGCGTGGCTTTTTGGCCACGGACCAACTGCAGGCAGAGCTGGGCCGTTGCCAGGCCCTGCTGAATACCCCGAAGTGGAACGAGGCTTACGGGAATGTGGTGGTGGAGGCCATGGCCTGTGGTGTGCCCGTGGTGGCTTACCGGCGCGGGGGGCCTGGGGAATTGGTGCAGCCAGGCCTGAACGGATGGTTGGTGGAGCCTGATGACACGACCGCTCTGGCGGAAGCGGTCTGCCGCGTCGATGGCATTGATCGCCGCCGCTGCCGCGCCTGGGTGGAGCAGGAGGCGTCACGCGCGGTGTTCGCCGAGCGGCTGGAAGGCTGGATTGAGCGCGGATTGCAGATCTGCCGATAGGGTCGGGCTTCTCGCGCCGCTCCGAGGTGACCCGTAACGCCCTCCACCTCGGTCGTCAGGGCTGGTTGGTTCTGCTGCTGGTCGCCGCCTGCGGAGTGGCCCTCTTTGTGTGGCAGCTGGGCAACACGGGATTGGTGGATGAAACCCCTCCCTTGTTCGCGGCCTCCGCGCGGGCCATGGCAGAAACCGGGGATTGGCTGACGCCGCGGGTGAACGGCTTACCCCGTTACGACAAGCCTCCCCTGGTCTATTGGCTGATGGGTCTGGGCTTTGCCCTGCCTGGCCAGTCCATCTGGAATCCGTTGGGCACCTGGGCGGCGCGACTGCCCTCGGCCCTGGGCAGCGCCGGCCTGATGCTGTTGATCGCGGACACGCTCCTGCGCTTGCCCCAACGGGGAAGCAGCACCACCTCCTCCTCAACGCAGGGGGGAGCAGCCATGACGGCCATCACCGCCGCCCTGGCCTTTGGCCTCTCGCCGCTGGTGCTCCTTTGGAGCCGCAGCGCCGTCAGCGATGCCCTCTTCAGTGCGCTGCTTTCGGCGGCCCTGCTGCTGTTCTGGCGCCGCTATGCCGGCCAGGGTCGCTGGTGGTTGCCCTGGCTGGTCCTTGGACTGGCGGTGCTCACCAAGGGGCCTGTGGCTGTGGTGTTGGCGGCCCTCACGACCGCCCTGTTTGCCACCCTGCAGCGGGATTGGCCGGCCGTTTGGTCGCGCTTGCGCCCCTGGCGGGGCCTGGCGCTCACCGCTGCGGTGGCGCTGCCTTGGTACGGCCTGGAGCTGCTGGTGGAGGGAAAGCCTTACTGGGACAGCTTTTTTGGCTACCACAACCTGCAGCGCTTCACCGGGGTGGTCAACAACCACCTGCAGCCCTGGTGGTTCTTCTTCCCGGTGCTGGTCGTGGCCTCGCTGCCCTTCACCCCCTTGCTGCTGGCCGGGATCTGGCAGGGCCTGCGTTGGCGGCCGGCTGCAGCGGAGCACTCGTTGCAGCGCTTTGCCGCGTGTTGGCTGCTGGCTGTCTTGCTGTTCTTCACCACCGCGGCCACCAAGCTGCCCAGCTACTGGATCCCAGCGACCCCGGCGGCGGGACTGCTGATTGCCCTGGCGGCTCAGAACCTGCGCCCCGGCCGCTGGAGCACTCTGCTCAAGCTCAGCACCCTGGCCTTGAGCGCGCTGCTGGCCGTGGGCCTGGCAGCGGGCGCTCTCTGGGCGCCGTTGATCGTGGAGCCGGAGATGCCAACGCTGGCGGAGTCGCTGCTGGCCAGCGGCGCCCTGCCGCGCGCAGCCCTCTGCTTCGGGCTGGGGGTTCTGGCCGCCCTGTTGCTGTGGCGATCGGGCTGGCTGCTGGCGCAGCAGCTCGGCATGGCCGGCTTTGTGGTGAGCGCTCTGGTGCCGATGGTGGCTCTGGGTGATCAGCTGCGGCAGCTGCCGGTCCGTCAGATCGCCGCCGCCGTGGTGGAACGCAGGAAGGAGCAGGAGCCCTTGGCGATGGTGGGGATCCTCAAGCCCTCCCTGCATTTTTATGCGCGCCAGGTGGTGATCTACGAGGGCATCCAGCCCAGTGGTCCCCTCAACCTCAATGACCGCCTGGCCAGTGAGCGGCGCCGCGGTCAGCAGCCCAGCCCCCCAGGCGACGCCAACAGTCTCCTGCTGGTGATTGATGGCGCCACATCCGCGCTCCCGCACTGGAAGGGCCTGCCCCATCAACAACTCGAGGCCCGCGGTCTCTATCGCCTCTGGCGGGTGCAGCGCCGGGATCTGGATCAATGGGCCCGCGGCTGGTCCCGCCGCAGCGGGACGTCCCCGGACTGGCAGCTGCCAAGACCCGAGCGCTACTGAGCGCTGCTCTCCAGCTCGCTCGGCGTGCCCATGGCCACGCCGTTGTCCATGGCATCGCGCTGGCAGAAACTGCAATGCCCCCAACGCTTCAACTCACCGGAGGGTGAGGGCCGCTGGCAGCGGGGGCAGTCCTCCATGCCGAAGACATCGACGCGGCTGGGGTGGTGGGACCACACCTCGGCTTCAAGGGTGCTGCCCGCTGGAGGCAGGGTCGTGGCGTTGTGTTGCTCGAACTGCAGGTCCTTCAGGGCAAAGCCAGCCCCCCGCAGGGCGCCCATCAACTGGTGCTTGTTGAAGCGCAGGGCCTGCAGCCACTGGGGGTGGCTGGCCCCCACCACCAGACGCCCAGCCTGAAAGCGCAACGGGCGGCAATGGGGCGCCAACTGCGGACCGGCGATCTTGGGCCAGGCCTGCCAGAGCGCGGCCAGGCTGCCCTCCGTTTGCCACTGCTGCTCGAGCTGATTCAGGCAGCCGCTCAGGCCCTGAACCGGTGGCCGCGGCGGCGGCACCAACAGGTTCACCTCCCCCTGGCGGCGGGTTTGATTGCGGGGGGCGATCGCCATGGCTCGACGCTAGGGGACGTGCGGCAATTGCGCTGTTGAGACTGGGCATTCCTGGTTAGCCTCAGCGCCAGAACTCCTCCCTCGATCCCGGCTCCATGGGCTTCTTTGATCGCCTCAGCCGTCTGGTGCGTGCCAACGCCAATGCGGTGGTCGGAGCCATGGAAGACCCCGCCAAGATCCTGGATCAGTCGGTGGCGGATATGCAGTCCGACCTGGTGAAGCTGCGCCAGGCGGTGGCCACGGCGATCGCTAGCCAGAAGCGCATCCAGAATCAGGCGGAGCAGGCTGATGCCCAGGCCAAAACCTGGTACGAGCGGGCCGAGCTGGCCCTGAAAAAGGGCGAGGAGGACCTTGCCCGCGAGGCCCTGGGCCGCCGCAAGACCTGCCAGGACACCGCCACGGCCCTCCAGAGCCAACTGCAGAGCCAGGCCGGCCAGGTGGAGCAGCTCAAGCAGAGCCTGGTGAAGCTCGAGAGCAAGATCGCGGAGGCCAAGACCAAAAAGGACATGCTCAAGGCCAGGGCCCAGGCGGCCCAGGCCCAGGAGCAACTGCAGAGCGCCGTGGGCAACCTCGGCACCAACAGTTCCATGGCTGCCTTCGAGCGCATGGAAGAGAAGGTGGAGGCGCTGGAGGCCCGCAGCCAGGCCGCAGCTGAACTGGCCGGCGCCGATCTTGAAAGCCAGTTCGCTGCCCTTGAAGGTGCCCCGGAAGTGGATGCCGAGCTCGAAGCCCTCAAGGGCCGCCTGTCGGGTGCCCCCGCCGCCGGCTCCCTGCCTGCGGGCAGCGATGCCGTGCAACCGGTGCAGGTGAGCGAGGTGGATCCCGAGCTCGAGGAGCTCAAGCGCTCGATCGACAAGCTCTGATCCATACAATCGCCGGAGCCATGCCTGCCGCCGTGTCTGTTCTGCACCTCACCGATGCCAACTTCCAGGCCGAGGTGCTGGATGCCGCCACCCCGGTGCTGGTGGATGTGTGGGCCGAGTGGTGCGGCCCCTGCCGCCTGATGGCTCCGATGATGGATTGGGCCGCCGCTGAATACGCCGGCCGATTGGCGGTGGGCAAGCTGGAGGCCGACCCCAATCCCACCGCCCGCGATCAGATGGGCATTCAGGGTCTGCCCACCCTGGTGATTTTCAAGAACGGCCAGGAAGTGGCCCGCCACGAAGGTGCCCTGGCCAAGCCCCAGCTCAAGGCATTCCTGGATGCCAACCTCTGATCCGTTTGCGATCTCGGAACGGGTTCGAGGCTTAGGCAGCGGCGTCTTCGCTCGCAACGATCAGCGCAAGGTCGCTTACACGCGCGGCATCGCTTTGGCGGGGGGAGTCCCCCTGCTCGACCTCTCCCTGGGGTCCACGGATCTGCTGCCTCCAGCCGTTGCCATTGAGGTGATGCGTCAGCGGCTGGGCGAGCCTGCCAGTGCGGCCTACTGCCTGCATGGTGCGACCGCGCCCTTCCGCGAGGCGGTGGCGGCCTGGGCTCAGCGTCGTTTCGGCGTCACGGTGGATCCGCACCGGGAAGTGCTCTTCTTGGTCGGTTCCCAGGAAGGAACCGCGCACCTTCCCCTGGCGGTGCTCAATCCGGGCGATCAGGCCCTGCTGCTCGATCCCTTTTATCCCTCCCATCTCGGCGGTCTGAGATTGGCCTCCGCTCAGCCGCGCTTCTTGCGCTTGGATGCGCAGCAGGGCTTTGCCCCGAACTTTGATCAGCTCAGCCCAGGCGACTGGGATGCCCTCAAGCTGATGGTGCTGGGCTTCCCCCACAACCCCACGGCCACCACGGGTCAGCAGGCCTGGGTCGATGAGGCAGCGGAGCGCGCGGTGCGTCACGGGCTGGTGTTTGCCCATGACAATCCCTATGTCGATCTAGCCCTTGATGGCGAGGCGCCGGCGTTGCTGCGCTCGCCCCTGTGGCGCCAATGCGGGATCGAGTTCTTTTCGTTCTCCAAGGGCTGGTGCCTCGGGGGCTATCGGATGGCCTTTGCCATCGGCGCGGAACCGTTGATCACGGCCCTCCGTCAGCTGAAGGGTGTGGTGGATTTCAACCAGTCCGTGGCCCTTCAGGCCGGTGCCATTGCGGCCATGGAGCAGGCCAGCGATTGGCCGGAGCGCTTGAAGCCGGTGTATCGGGATCGCCGCGACCGCATGGCCAGCGCCCTGCGGGAGGTGGGCTGGCCGGTGGAGCTGCCGTCGATGGCCCTTTACCTCTGGTTGCGGCTTCCTCCTGCTGCCCAGGCCCGCGGTTGGACGTCTGAGCAGTTTTGCGCTCAGCTTCTCGAGGCAACCGGTGTTTGCCTGACTCCGGGTAATGGCTTTGGCGACGGCGGTGAGGGGTATGCGCGGCTGGCTTTGGTGCAGCCTGCTGAGGTGCTGGTCGATGCAGCCAGGCGCATGGGCCAGTGGTTGAGCAGCCTCTAACGGCCGCGGCGCTCGCCGCGCAGCTCAGGCTTCAACCGCGGGAGTACCCCCTGCCTTGGCGGCTGCGGGCCAAGGCGGTCTGCGGCAGCACGGAACGGGAGCTGGAGAGATGGCTACAGAGCGAGCCCGAGCTCCAGGCGGCGCGGTTGGTGGTGGCCCAGCGTCAGCGCCACGGCCATGGTCAGCAGGGCAGGGTGTGGGTTTCGCCCGCCGGGGGCGTTTGGCTGAGTGCACTCCTCCCCTGGCCGCAGCAGCCGCAAGCCTCGGCATCCCTGGCCTTGGCCGCCTCCTTGGGTTTGGTGCTGCAGCTGGAGGCGCTTGGGCTGAAGCCGCAGATCAAGTGGCCCAACGATGTCTTGATCGATCAGAAAAAGCTGGCGGGGCTGCTGCCGCGGCTGCGCTGGCGGGCGGGGCAGGTGCGCTGCGCGCAGGTGGGGTTGGGGCTGAATGGCCGTAACCCAGGGCCCGCGGGCTCCATCAGCTTGCGCGAGGCCTTGGCGGGCCGAGAGCCTGCCACCCTTCGCCACGATCGTCTGGTCGCCCGGGTTGTCGCAGGTCTCGAGTGGGCCGTTGCTGCGGCCCCCCATCCGGAGTTGGTGCGCCGCCAGGCGGAGCAGCGACTCTGGCGGCCTGAGTCCCTCGAGCATGAGGGCCAGCCCTGGAGCGTCGAAGGTCTGGAGTTGGACGGGGGGCTGCGCATCCGCCGCGGCACGGCGTTGGCTGTGCTGCAACGGCGTTTCTAGAGTTCAGGGCGCTTTGCGCGTTTGCGGTTCTTGCCTCGCCCCCTCCCCCTCAGCCTGATGGCGGTCCTGCCAGCGTTGCTGGGGGGCGGCCTGGCCTGGGCGCAGGCCACCGTTGCGCCTGCGGTTGCGCCGGCCGTGGCGCCTGGGGAGCTGCCCGCGGCCAGTGAGCCGCTGCGACCGAGCCCAGAACAGCTTCGCCAGGTGCCAGCGCCAAAGCGCTTTGATCAATCCCTCGATGATCTGGTGCGCGATGGCGTGGTGACCCGATCCGAACGCAATTTGGTGCGATCAGGGGGCGCCAGTTTTCAACCTCTCGATGTGGGTGCCTTTCAGAAGGGGTGCCGCACCGGAGCGCTCTCGGCGCGGGAGTGCAAGGGAGGGATTGCCCTGCGCTGGGGCCTGCGCCGGGGGGGCGGCAGCAACGATCTCGATGGTCCGTTCCGTCCGCCTCTCACGGTGCCGGTCTCTGCGCTGCTGTCCGGTTACGGCGGCAACTTCAACCTCGCCAGCGTGTTTCGGGTGACGCCCAGGCCAGCCCCGGTGATTGGCAATGGCAATCGCCAATTGCTGTTGCCCGTGATCGGAGCAGCCTTCAACACCAGTGGTTTTGGTTGGCGCCTGCACCCCCTGCTGGGTTCCTGGCGCCTGCACGCCGGCGAAGATCTGGCCGCTCCCGAGGGCACCCCTGTTGTGGCGGCCTTGGCGGGGCGGGTGGTGAGCAGTGGTTTGGCGGGCGGCTACGGACTGGCGGTTGAGGTGGAACACGATCACCCCAAACGCCGCACCCTCTACGGCCATCTCTCTGAGCTCTACGTGCGCGCAGGCGATCGCGTCCTGCAGGGAGAGGTCTTGGGCCGCGTCGGTAGCACCGGCCTGAGCACCGGTCCCCACCTCCATTTCGAACTCAGGCGACCCGCCGCCGCCGGCTGGGTGGCGGTGGATCCCGGTGAATTTGATCCGGGCTCAGAGCTGCGCAACCGCGATGCCGTCGCCCTGCTGATGGGGCAGCTGCTGCAGAGCCTGGAGCGGCCGAAGGGCTAAAGCTGCGAGCCGGCCCCCTCGGCCACGAGACGCCCGTCGTGGAAATGCACGATCCGCTCGGCCCGGGCTGCCACGTCGTGCTCGTGGGTGACCAGCACGATCGTCATGCCCTGGTCACGGTGCAGCTCGTCGAACAGATCCAGCACTTCGGCGGTGGTGCGCGAATCCAGGGCGCCGGTGGGCTCGTCCGCCAGGAGCAGGTTGGGTTGATTGATGAGGGCGCGCGCCAGCGCCACCCGTTGCTGCTGACCCCCGGAAAGCTGGTTGGGCTTGTTGTAGAGCCGCTCCCCCAGTCCCACCCGCTGGAGCGCCTGGATGCCCCGCTCTTTGCGCTCTTCCGCGGGCACACTCGCGTAGACCATCGGCAGCATCACGTTCTCGAGGGCGTTGAGTTCTCCCAGCAGGTGGAACTGCTGGAAGACAAACCCCAGTTCACGGTTGCGGAGGTCCGCCAGCTGATCGTCGCTGAGCTGTTCGACGGCCGTGCCATTGAGGCGATAACTGCCACTGCTCGGGCGATCCAGGCAGCCCAGGATGTTCATGGCTGTGCTCTTCCCTGAGCCGGACGTGCCCATCACCGCCACGTATTCACCGCGACCGACGCTCATGCTGAGGTCATCGAGCGCCACGACGGTGGTGTCACCGCTGCCGTAGGTCTTGCGGATGTGTTGAAGCTCCGCAACCGGGGAGCCGGCTGAGCCAGCCATCAACCGATGGGAAGGGCTGAGGCGGAAGCCAGCGCTTTCTGCAGCATCGGGGTGCCGGCCACCGCACCGCTAGCCCAATTGAAGAGGGGGTTGGAGAGGATGCCGCCGACGGCCGTGACCACCACGCAGGAAACCAGAGCTGCCCGCAGGGGCTGAAGGCCCGCCAGGCTCCAGTTCACCTCGGGGTAGGACTTGACCACGTCCGAGGCTTCTTGAGGCTCTTTGACCACCATCATCTTGATCACCGAGATGTAGTAGTAGATCGAGATCACGGAGGTCAGCAGGCCCACCACCACCAGCAGGTACTGGCCATCGGCCCAGCCGGCGAAGAAGAGATAAATCTTGCCGAAGAAGCCCAGCATCGGAGGAATGCCCCCGAGGGAGAGCAGGCAGAGGCTCAAACCAAGGGTGATCAGAGGATCCTTCTGATAGAGACCGGCGTAATCACTGATTCGATCACTGCCGGTGCGCAGGGAGAACAGGATGATGCAGGCGAAGGCGCCCAGGTTCATGAACAGGTAGGCGGCCATGTAGAGCACCATGGCGGCGTAGCCGTCTTCGGTGCCGCAGACCAGACCGATCATCACGAAGCCCGCCTGACCGATGGAGCTGTAGGCCAGCATCCGCTTCATCGAGGTCTGGGCGAGGGCGACGACGTTGCCCAGCACCATGCTCAAGATGGCCAGAACGGTGAACAGGAGCTTCCACTGAGCCTCAAAAGGCTCAAAGCAACCCACCAGGATCCGCAGGGCTAGAGCAAAGCCAGCGGCTTTCGAACCCACCGAGAGAAAAGCCACCACAGGGGTTGGCGAGCCCTCGTAGACATCCGGTGTCCACTGGTGGAAGGGAACTGCGGCGATCTTGAAGGCCACCGTGGCCAGAACGAACACCAGTGCCAGGGCTGCGATGGGTGAGGCACTGGTTTCCAGGGCCAGACCCACCGCCTCAAGGCTGGTGCTGCCACCGGTGAGGCCGTAGAGCAGGGAGGCGCCGTAGAGGAAGACGGCGGCGGCGGCAGAACCCACCAGCAGATATTTCAGGGCTGCTTCTGAGCTGCGGGCATCGCGCTTCATGTAGCCCGACAGCAGATAGCTGGCGACCGACAGGGTTTCCAGCGAGACGAACACGCTGACCAGATCGGTGGAGCCGCACAGCAGCATCGCGCCGAGGGTGGCCGCCAGAAGGATCGCGGCGTATTCGCCCACGGGCGTGCCAGCGCGTTCGACGTAGCGCCAGCTGATCAGCAGTGAAAACAGGGTGGAGGCGGCAACGACCGCCCTGAAGGCGATGGCCAGGTTGTCCGCCAGAAAGGCGCCCAGGAAGGATGGCTCCAGAGGCGCCGCATCCCACTGCAGCGCCAACAGGCCCAGGGCGGCTCCCAAACCCGCGTAGGAGAGCACCGGAACCCAGCGCGCAGCGGCCTTCTCACCGGCCAGGTCCACCAGCAGGCAGGCCAACATCGCCAGCAGGACAGCCCCTTCCGGTGCCACCGCCCCTGCATTGAGCTGCAGGGAGGTGATCGCGCTCACCGCAGGAGCTGCCGCTGAGCCGGCCTCGGCCAGAAGAGAGTGCACAGCTGGATCAAGGTCGCCCGTTGGGGGGGACTGTAGCCGCGCTGTCGGCTGGATCTGGTTTCAGAGCCAGGGCTTGACCGCCGGTGCGATAAAGAGGGAAGCGGTTTACCGCCTGCCTGTGGCGCACACCCTCGTCATCGTTGAGAGCCCCACGAAGGCCCGCACCATCCGCGGGTTCCTTCCCAAGGACTTCAAGGTGGAGGCCTCGATGGGCCACGTGCGCGATCTGCCCAATAACGCCAGCGAGATTCCGGCGGCCCACAAGGGAGAGAAGTGGGCGAATCTCGGCGTCAACACGACCAACAACTTCGAGCCGCTCTACGTGGTGCCGAAGGACAAGAAGAAGGTCGTCAAAGAATTGAAGGACGCCCTCAAGGGCGCCGATCAGCTGCTCCTGGCGACGGACGAAGACCGCGAGGGGGAATCGATCAGCTGGCACCTGCTGCAGTTGCTGAATCCGAAGGTGCCGGTGAAGCGGATGGTGTTCCACGAGATCACCAAGGAAGCCATCGGTCGGGCCCTCGAGCAGACCCGCGAGCTCGATATGGAGCTGGTGCACGCCCAGGAAACCCGGCGGATCCTCGATCGCCTGGTGGG
>JBMSIW010000019.1:0-21639 GCA_049418265.1 Vulcanococcus sp. | reverse complement strand
CCTGCAGCAAAACCTGCAGCAACCCCTGCAAATCAGCCTCCAAACCAACGATTCCCCCAGCCCTGCGGCGGCTGAACGACCTCGCCATGCCCTGGTCCGCCATGAGGCACCAGCCACTGCTGAGCCGCAAGAGGTGCGGGCTGACTCTCTGCCTGAGGCACGACCAGAGGCACGACCGGAGGCACGACCAGAGACTCCCCCTGAAGCGTTGCCGGAATCAGGAGCGGAACCGCCCGCCGATCCGGAGGACTGGAGCGATGAGCTGGCTGAAATCGATGTGCAGCTGAAGCGACTGAGCTGGGAGCGCACAGCCGAGAGCACCTACCTGCAGCGGGCCTTTGGCCATCCCAGCCGCAACCGCATCACCCAGTACGCCGACCTCAGCGCCTACTTAAGAGCCCTGCGGCTGCTCCCGGAGGGCAGCGATCCCAGCAGCGCCAGCGTGCCCCTGCGGCGCCAGGACCTACTGAGCCAAAGCGATCAATTGCTGAGCTCCCTGCGTTGGGATGCCAGCCAAGGCCGCCAACTGCTCGAGCAGAGCTTTCAGCTGAGCAGCCGCCAACAGCTGAGCGATGAACAACTGCTGAGCTTCAACATGCTGCTGGAGAGCGAACTGCTCAAAGCCCTCGAGTCCGGCAGTGCTGCGACAGCAGCTGCCAGCCCAGGTTGAGCGAGGCCTGATTGGCATAGGCCTCCTCCTCCAGGCTGCGCTGCTCGCGGGAAGCCTTGGCATAGAGGGGCTCACTGAGGTGCCGTTTCGAGCGCTCATCCAGCACCCGAGACAGACCCAACAGCCGCGGGCGTCCATTCAGGGAGCCATTGCGGCAGCTCTGGGCCACGTGAAGGGCCTCATGGTTCAGGACCAGCGCGAACTCCCGGGTTCCCTTATTGACGACATCCGGCCGCAGCCGCAACTCTCCGCGCCGGGGATTCCATTCGCCGGCGGCACCTTTTTGCTTGGGCTGCCTGAGCACCACGGCGACCCCACTGCGCTCCAGCTGCTGGAGCAGGGCTGTGATGGCCTGGCGCTCCTGGCCGTAACTGGGGGGATGCGCCAGCAGTTGCTTGACCTGCTGGAGACTTAACGGGGGCTCCCCCTGGCGCCGCTGGTAGTGGTAGCGCAGGCCCACGCCGGGGATGCGTTCAACCCGCGGCAGCCAACGGCGATCAGCACGCTCCAGGGCGGCAAATAAAGAGCCCTGGCTGGAGGAATCCAAGGCCAGGTTCTCCGGCAGCGGCGCATCGCCAGGTGCGGCGGCGGGCGCAGCAGCCACCTCGGTGGTGCTGACGGGCTCGCCCAGCGGAGCTGGAGAGCGCTGTGGGTCGAGGGCCGTCAAGGCGGCACCGACCAGCAGCAGGCCCGAAAGGGCAGGAAGGAGTGAGCGCAGAGTCACAGGTCCATCCTCTCGCCAGCGCAATCTGGCTTGCAAGGATGGTCAGCTGTGCCGTTGAGCCCCATGCCCCTCTCCGCCTTGGTGCGCCAACTCCAGCAGGCGCCCCTGAGTGCGGAGCTGCTGCAGCGCAGTGAACGCAGCGAACGACTGCGCCTGAGCGGGGCGGGCCGGGGCGGACGGGCGCTGATCAGCAGCGTCTTGGCGGGATGCGCCGAGGCGCCGCTGCTGGTGATCGTGCCCACCCTGGAGGAGGCGGGCCGCTGGGCGGCGCTGCTGGAGCTCATGGGTTGGGACAGCGCCCAGCTGTATCCCACCAGCGAGGGCAGCCCCTACGAACCCTTTGATCCCACCAGTGAGATCACCTGGGGACAACTGCAGGTCCTCAGCGAATTGCTCGATGGCGGCGGCCGCTTCGCGATCGTGGCCACCGAGCGCGCCCTGCAGCCTCACCTGCCGCCTCCGGCGGCCCTGCAGGCCCAATGCCGCAGCCTGCGCAAAGGCGATTGCATTGATCTCGAGGAACTGGGCGAAACCCTCACCCGTCTGGGTTACGAGCGCGTCACCTCGATCGAGCAGGAGGGCAGCTGGAGTCGTCGCGGCGACATCGTCGATGTCTTTCCGGTCAGCGCTGAGCTGCCGGTGCGACTGGAGTTCTTCGGCGAAGAGCTGGAGAAGCTTCGGGAATTCGACCCCGCAACCCAGCGCTCCCTCGATCCGATCGAGGTGGTGCGCCTCACCCCCAGCGGCTATGGCCCTCTGATCGCCAGCGCCCTGCGCGAGGAGATGCCCGATGGCCTCGATCAACTCCTGAACCCCGAGGCCCTTGAGCAGCTCTTAGAGGGCGGAACCCCCGAGGGCATGCGCCGGCTGATGGGCCTGGCCTGGAGCCAGCCGGCCTCCCTGCTGGACTACCTCCCCAAGGGCACGCTGATCGCGATCGATGAGCGGCGCCACTGCCTGTCCCACGGCCAGCAGTGGTACGACCACGCCGGCGAGCACCACGGCGAGGTCTGCTCAGAGCTGGGGGCCGAGCTACCCGCGGTGCTGCACCGCAGCCCCGAGCAAGCCCTGGAACTGGCGGGAGCCTTCCGCGGCTACGACCTGGCGGAACTGCATGAGAGCGACAACCACCCCAACAGCTTTGACCTCTCCAGCCGGCCCGTACCGGCCTATCCCAATCAATTCGGCAAGCTGGCCGGCCTGATCAAGGAGTTCCAGAAGGAGAAAGCCAGGGTCTGGCTGCTCTCGGCCCAACCCAGCCGTGCCGTGGCGCTGCTGGAGGAGCACGACTGCATCAGCCGCTTTGTCCCCAATCCGGCGGATCTTGCGGCCATCGATCGGCTGATCGAGCAGAACACTCCAGTGGCCCTGAAGACCAAGGGCACCGCAGAGCTGGAGGGCCTGCTGCTGCCCGCCTGGAAGCTGGCGTTGATCACCGACCGGGAATTCTTCGGCCAACACTCCTTGGCCGCCAGCGGCTACGTGCGCCGCCGCCGCAAGGCCGCCAGCCGCACGGTGGATCCCAACAAGATGCGGCCCGGCGATTTCGTGGTGCACCGCAACCACGGCATCGGCAAGTTCCTGAAGCTCGAAAAGCTGGCCATCGGCGGTGAATCCCGCGACTACCTGGTGGTGCAGTACGCCGATGGTTTGCTGCGGGTGGCGGCGGACCAGCTGGGCAGCCTCGGCCGCTACCGGGCCACGAACGAGACACCGCCTGATCTCAACCGCATGGGCGGCACGGCCTGGAGCAAGGCCAAGGAGCGGGCCCGCAAGGCTGTCCGCAAGGTGGCGCTGGATCTGGTGAAGCTCTACGCCGAGCGGCATCAGGTCGCGGGCTTCTCCTTCCCGGTCGATGGCCCCTGGCAGAACGAACTGGAGGACTCCTTCCCCTATGAGCCCACCCCCGATCAGGTGAAGGCGATTGCGGATGTGAAACGGGACATGGAGAAACCGCAACCCATGGACCGGCTGGTCTGCGGGGATGTGGGCTTCGGCAAAACCGAGGTCGCGATCCGCGCCATCTTCAAGGCCGTCACCGCCGGCAAGCAGGTGGCCATGCTGGCGCCCACGACGGTGCTGGCGCAGCAGCACTGGCGCTCGCTGTCAGAGCGCTTCGCGCCCTATCCCATCAAGGTGAGCCTGCTGAACCGCTTCCGCACCGCCGGCGAGCGCAAGGTGATCCAGGAGGGCCTCAGCGAGGGCACCGTTGATGTGGTGGTCGGCACCCACCAGCTGCTGGGCAAGGGCACCAGCTTCAAGCAACTCGGGCTGCTGGTGGTGGATGAAGAGCAGCGCTTCGGCGTGAACCAGAAGGAAAAGATCAAGGCCCTACGCAAGGACGTCGACGTCTTGACCCTCTCGGCAACGCCGATCCCGCGGACCCTCTACATGAGCCTCTCCGGCGTGCGGGAGATGAGCCTGATCACAACGCCGCCGCCCCTGCGCCGTCCGATCAAGACGCACCTGGCCTCCCTGGATGAAGAGGCGGTGCGCAGTGCCATCCGCCAGGAGCTGGACCGCGGTGGTCAGATCTTCTACGTGGTGCCTCGGGTGGAGGGCATCGAGGAGGTGGCCGAGCGACTGCGGTTGATGATCCCGGGCCTACGTCTCCTGGTGGCCCACGGTCAGATGGCGGAAGGCGAACTCGAAAGCGCCATGGTGGCCTTCAACGCCGGCGAAGCGGACCTGATGCTCTGCACGACGATCGTGGAGAGCGGTCTGGACATTCCGCGGGTCAACACGATCCTGATCGAGGACGCCCATAAGTTCGGCCTGGCCCAGCTGTATCAGCTGCGCGGCCGCGTCGGCCGCAGCGGCATTCAGGCCCACGCCTGGCTCTTCTACCCAGGGGATGCCTCCTTGAGCGATGCGGCGCGGCAACGGCTGCGGGCGATCCAGGAATTCGCGCAACTGGGCAGCGGTTACCAACTGGCCATGCGCGACATGGAGATCCGCGGCGTCGGCAACCTGCTGGGAGTGGAGCAGAGCGGCCAGATGGAGACCATCGGCTTTGACCTCTACATGGAAATGCTCCAGGAATCCCTGGCGGAGATTCAGGGTCAGGACATCCCCGCGGTGGACGACACCCAGATCGATCTGCCGATCACGGCCTTCATCCCAGGGGACTGGATCAGCGACAACGACGAGAAGATGGCCGCCTACCGAGCTGCGGCCGACTGCACCAGCCCGGACACGCTGCTGCAACTGGCCACCGATTGGGTCGATCGCTACGGGGCGATCCCCGCTCCGGTGATCTCCCTGTTGCAGCTGATGGAACTGAAGCTGCTGGCCAAACGCTGCGGCTTTTCGCGGATCAAACCGGAGAAACCGAACATCGCCCTGGAAACCCCCATGGAGGAGCCGGCCTTCCGCCTGCTGCGTCAGGGACTGCCCCAGCACCTGCATGGGCGGCTGGTCTATCAACCGGGCAGTGGCAGCACGGCCAAGGTCCTGGCCCGAGGCCTGGGGGTCCTGCCGATGGAGAAGCAGGTGGAGGAGCTGATGAGCTGGCTGAAACAGATGGCCGAGCAGATCCCTGGCGCCGACGGACTCACCGATGCCCAGCGGGAGGAACAACTGAAGGCCCAAAACGAAGCCGTGCTGGCGGTTTAAGCCGCGAAGCCAGCAGCAGACGCCACGGCCCTAAAGCGCCCTTCAAGGGCCTGGCGCCGCAGGGAGCACCCGAACCTGAGCGAAACGCGCAAAAGTCCGTTACAATTATGAGAACTTCTGTAACGGACTCTCATGGGCCCCGGGCTTGGAGACGTGATCGACATCAGCACCGGCTTCGGTGGCGGTCTCTCTCTGATCTCTGGTCTGGTGAGCGTGCTGGCTCTGGGAATCTTCGCGATTCTCCAAGGTGAGTCCGGCAACGATGACGACGACTCCACCCCCGGCGGCGGCTTGATGCAGCCCGTTGGCGGCGCTGCCTGATTACCAGCCCCAACTCTCAGTCCACCAGCTGGCAAGCGGCAGGCGAGAGGTCGCTTCTTACTGAGCAGTCCGACCGAGTAGTCCTAGTGAGCAGTCCTACTGAGCAGGCTGAGCTGACTTCAAGGCCTCAGGCAAGTTGGCACTGCCCGGGCTGTAAAGCCGTGCCTTGGTGACCGAACCGGCGGCCTTCACCTGCTTGAGCAGGGTGGATTCAGCAACCCGGTACTGACTGTCCTTTTTGGTGCCCAGATCTTCCAGGCGAAGCTTCTCGGCGTCCTGGGGCGTGAGCTTGGCGCGCACATCCGGATCGATGCCGTGCTTATGGATGTCGCGGCCGCTGGGGGTGAGGTACTTGGCGATGGTGACGGTCATGCCGGAGCCATCGGTCAGACCACGAACCGATTGGACCAGGCCCTTCCCGAAGGTCTTCTCACCCACCAGGACGGCGCGGTGGTTGTCCTGCAGCGCCCCCGAGAGGATTTCGCTGGCGCTGGCTGAACCCTCGTTCACCAGCACCACGAGGGGCCGATCGGTGAGGGCGCGGCCCACGGCGCGCTTGGTGTCCTGAATGCCGTCTCGGGTCTTGGTGGAGACGATGACGCCTTCATTGAGCCATTGACGGGCAATGGCGATGCTGGCCATCAAGAGACCGCCGGGGTTGCTGCGCAGGTCAAGGACGTAGCCGTCGACCTTTTGCTTCTCGAGGTCCTTGAGGGCATCCGCCATGTCCTTGGCGGCATTGGCGTTGAACTGCTTGAGGCGGATGTAGCCGATCTTGGTGCCATCGCCTGCGGTGTTGATCTGGGTATCAACGGCATGCAGCTCGATGCGGGCCCGCACCAAGGGGGTATCGATGACCTTGCCGTTGCGGCGCAACTGCAGGTTCACGGTGCTGCCGGCCTGGCCGCGGATCAACTTGACGGCGTCCTCCGTGGACATGCCCTTGGTGCTCTTGCCATCAATGGCCGTGATGACGTCCTTGGGCAACACACCAGCGCGCGACGCTGGTGATCCTTCAATCGGGCTCACGACGGTGAGCTCTTTGGTGTCCTTGTCGAGGCTCAACTGGATGCCCACCCCGGAGAGCTCTCCGGAGGTGTCGATCTGCATCTCCTTGAACTCCCGCGGATCCATGAAGCGGGTGTAGGGGTCATCGAGGGTGGCGAGCATGCCCCGAATGGCCTCGTAGCTCTCTTTGGTGCTGCCGTAGCTCTTGGCCAGCACCTGACGGCGCAGGTTGCGCCACTTATCAGGGGTGTATTTGCCGTTGATATCGAGATAGTCGCGGAAGATGATCTGCCAGGTCTGGTCGATCACTTCCTTGGGGCTGTCGCTCACCAGCGAGGCAGCGCTCGGTTGCAGCAGAGGCGGCAGGCAAAGGCCCGCAAACGCCCCCGCACCCACCATCAGCACCAGAGCTCTGGGGCGGACACCACGGCTTCCGTTCTTGGAGTCGGCGCGACCGGGTCTCATTGAGGCGCTCCTGACTGGGGGCTGTTCGTTCAACGTAGCTGCAGCTTTGACACTGCAAATGGCGGGAAAACCGGAGAAATATGCAGTGTTCTCAGGGATCGACCCAGCGGCCGTCGTCCTTGATCAACTGGATCAAGGCATCGACACCCTCGGCTTCTGAAACCCGGCGAATTTCATCGCGGCCGCGATACAGCGCGATCACACCAGGTGTTTTGCCCACATAGCCGTAGTCCGCATCGGCCATCTCACCCGGGCCGTTCACGATGCAGCCCATCACGGCGATGTCCAGACCCGTGAGGTGGGCGGTGGCATTGCGCACCTTGTGCAGCACTTCTTCGAGGTTGAAGAGGGTGCGGCCGCAGCTGGGGCAGCTGACGTACTCAACCATCGTCTTGCGAAGGCCGAGGGCCTGCAGGATCGCGTAGCAAACAGGAATCTCTTTCTCAGGCGCTTCGGTCAGCGAGACGCGAATGGTGTCGCCCAGGCCATCGGCCAGCAGGGTGGCGATGCCAGCGGTGCTCTTGATCCGGCCGTAGTCGCCATCACCGGCTTCGGTGACCCCCAGGTGCAGGGGATAGTTGAAGCCCTCCGCATCCATGCGGTCGGCCATCATGCGGTAGGCGGCGAGCATCACCGGAGCCCGGGAGGCCTTCATCGACACCACGATGTTGTGGAAGTCGAGGCGATCGCAGATGCGAATGAACTCCAGGGCGCTCTCGACCATGCCGAGCGGCGTGTCGCCGTAGGTGAAGAGCATCCGCTCGGCAAGGGAGCCGTGGTTGACCCCAATGCGCAGGGCCTTGTCCTGCTCCTTCAGCAGGCTGACGAGCGGCTCAAAGGTTTCCGTGATGCGATCGCCGATTTGAGCGATCTCATCCGGGGTGAACTCGGTGCGGTTGGGATCGGGCTTGTCGAAGACGAACAGGCCGGGGTTGATCCGAACCTTGTCGACATGCTTGGCCACCTCAAGGGCGATCTTCATGCCGTTGTGGTGGACATCCGCCACCAGGGGCACCGGCTTGTAGGTGTCCTCCAGACGCTGGCGGATCTCGCCCATGGCCTTGGCGTGGGCCAGGGAGGGGACGGTGACGCGAACGATCTCGCAGCCCGCCTCATGCAGGCGGCGAATGCCTGCGGTGGCACCTTCGATATCGAGGGTGTCCTCGTTGATCATCGACTGCACCACCACGGGGTGCTCACTGCCGATCCAGAGATCGCCGACGCGGACGCTGCGGGTCTGGCGGCGGCGAATCACCGTGTCGTAACGCGCTGAGTCAGCACTGGCGGTCATGGCAGCAGCGGTCGGCAGGCCTGGGTGGGGCAAGCCTGTCACAAAGAACTCTCCAGTTGCGCCAAACGGCGCTGCACATCCTGAAGGTCTTGCCAGGTGAGCCACTTGGGGGCACCCCGCTCCTTGGAGGGGTTCCGCAGCAAATAGGAGGGATGGAAGATCGGCATCAACCAGCGGCCCTCCAGGCTCCCCCCTTCACCCTGGCGCCACTGTCCGCGGAGCTTGGTCATCCCGCCCTTGATGCCCAGCAGGCCCTCCACGGCGGTGGCACCGGCCAGCAGGATCACCCCCGGATCCACCAGCGCAATCTGCCGCTCCAGCCAGGGCCGGCAGGCCGCCATCTCAAGCACGGTGGGCTTGCGATTGTCCGGGGGACGGCATTTGACGATGTTGCAGACGTAGGCATCGCGGTTGCTGTCGATGCCGACGCTCTCGAGCATGCGATCCAGCAACTGCCCGGAACGACCGACGAAGGGCAGACCCGTTTCATCCTCCTGAGCACCGGGACCCTCGCCGATGACCATCAGGCGGGCCTTGGGATTCCCGCGGCTCACCACCACCTGCGTGCGGCTGGAGCCCAGACCGCAGTGACGGCAGGCATCGCAGCGCTCCGCCAACCCGGCAAGTTCCTGCTCCAGGTTCAGAGGATCAGGGCTGGTGCCAGGCAGGGAGGTCACAGCA
This sequence comes from Vulcanococcus sp., assembly GCA_049418265.1. Classification (GTDB taxonomy): domain Bacteria; phylum Cyanobacteriota; class Cyanobacteriia; order PCC-6307; family Cyanobiaceae; genus Vulcanococcus. Next base: position 12,864 of record JBMSIW010000019.1, on the reverse strand, counting down.
ACAGCCAGACGGAACCGGCGGGATCCTATGGAGCCAGCAGCAGCAGGCTGTTGCCCTCCAGGTCCTGCAGCCAGCATTCCCAACCGAAGCTTTCCTGCCGGGGCTGCTCAAGGCAGCGACCGCCCAGCTCCAGACAACGCTGCACGGCGTCGCGCAGCCCGAGCTCGCCCCCCTCCAGCTGCAGACAAAGGGCGAGGCGCCCCCGCTGACGGGGCAGCGGCCGCTCACGGCTGGGGCAGTAGAGGTCAAGCCAGAGCCCACCGGGGAGGGGAAGGCGCCAATGGCTGGCGGAGGCACCCGCTTGCGGGGTAGCGGCGAGCAGCGATCCATAGAAGGATGCGAGCCCGGCCACGTCATCGGCCGCCAGCACCAAAGAACAGGTTGGCGTTCGCAACGACGGCATCAGTTTTGGGGTCGGGCATGCGGCAGGATGCACAAGATTCCTGGTGACCTGCAAGGGCCACCTCCAGACGCCGCTGCTCGAATGCCGCGCCCGTTGAACCTCTCCGCCCGGGCCCAAGCACTGCAGCCCTCCCTAACGCTGGCGATTGCTGCGCGAGCCAAAGCACTCAAGGCGGATGGGAGAGACATCTGCAGCCTGAGCGCTGGAGAACCGGATTTCGATACCCCCGCCTTCATCCGTCAGGCCGCGGCCGAAGCCCTTGAGAAGGGCTTAACCCGCTACGGCCCCGCCTCTGGCGAACCGGCCCTACGGGAGGCCATCGCTCAGAAACTGACCCACGAGAACGGCGTTCCCACCAGCACCGAACAGGTGTTGGTGACCAACGGCGGTAAGCAGGCGCTCTACAACCTCTTTCAGGTGCTGCTGCAGGAGGGTGATGAACTGCTGCTGCCGGCCCCCTACTGGCTGAGCTACCCGGAGATCGCCCAGCTCGCAGGGGCCTCCGTCCGCCTGATCCCCAGCAGCGCCAGCGAAGGATTCCGGCTGGATCCAGCCCGACTGGAGGCCGCGATCACGCCCGCCAGCAAGCTGCTGGTGCTCAACAGTCCGGGCAACCCCACCGGCATGGTGCTGAGCCGCGCTGAGCTGGAGGCCATCGCAGAGGTGCTGCGCCGCCATCCCCAGGTGGCGGTGGTCTGCGATGAGATCTACGAATTCCTGCTGGCTCCTGGCCATCAGCACCACAGCTTTGCCGCGGTGGCTCCCGATCTGGCCGATCGCATCTTCTGCGTGAACGGCTTCGCCAAGGGATGGGCGATGACGGGCTGGCGCATCGGCTGGCTGGCCGGCAACACGGCCGTGGTCAAAGCCGCCATTGCCCTGCAGAGCCAAACCACGAGCAACGTCTGCACCTTCGCCCAGTACGGAGCCCTGGCGGCGGTGAGTGGATCCCGGGACTGTGTGCGCGAGATGGCAGGCCAGTTCAACCACCGCCGGGAGCTGCTCAGCAGCGGCTTGGCCGCCATTGATGGCGTCACGCTCCTGCCGCCTGAGGGTGCCTTCTACGCGTTCCCGGACATCAGTGCCTTTGGCCTGGACTCGATGCAGTTCTGTGAGCGGCTCCTGGAGGAGCAGGGTCTCGCGGTGGTGCCAGGTGGCGCCTTCGGCGATGACCGCTGCATTCGCCTCTCCTGCGCAGCGGCGGACGCGACCATCCAAGACGGCCTGAGCCGGCTCAAGCGCTTCCTTCAGAGCCTTTAGAGCCGGCAGAGCACACTCCGGCCAGCACAATCGCAGGGTTGTTTTTGGCGGATCCTCCGCACAACCAATGGCGTTGCACCTGTCCTTCTCCCTGGGCGGCCGAGAACGTTGGGCCTCCGTTGCAGCGGGCCTGAGTTTGGCTCTGCTGCCGGTGGCCACCCCCACGGCGCTCTCCCCCCTGAGCGCAACCTTCCTTCCCGCAGCTCAGGCCCAGGCCAACAAGCCGGTCCTGCGCATCAGCGCCATCCCCGATCAGAAGCCCGAGAAGCTGAACCGGCTCTACGGATTGGTGGCCAATGAATTGAGCAAGCAACTCGGTGTACCGGTGAAATATGTCCCGGTCACCAACTACGAGGCCGCCGTCAGCGCCTTCCGCACCGGCAATTTGGATCTGGTCTGGTTCGGTGGCCTGACCGGTGTGCAGGCCAGGCTCCAGAAACCAGGCGCAAAGGTGCTGGCCCAGCGCGACATCGACGCCTCCTTCCACTCGATCTTCATCGCGAACACCCGCAGCGGCATCGCCCCGGGAATTGGGGTGAAGACCTTGAGCCAACTGAAGGGCAAGCGCTTCACCTTTGGATCGGAGAGCTCCACCTCCGGCCGGCTGATGCCCCAGCACTTCCTGGCCAAAGCCGGGGTGAAGCCAAGCCAGTTCGCAGGCGGGGCGCCAGGCTTCAGCGGCAGCCATGACGCCACGATCGCGCTGGTGCAGAGCGGGGCCTATGACGCGGGCGCCGTGAATGAGCAGGTCTGGCGCTCAAGCCTGCACGAAGGCAAAGCCAACCGCTCCAAGGTGATGGCCATCTGGAAGACCCCGGGCTACCCCGATTACCACTGGATTGCCCAGCCGAACCTGGACCAACGCTTTGGTGCGGGCTTCACGGGCAAGGTGCGCAAGGCGATCCTCAGCTGGCGGCCCAGCAACCCTGAGCAGAAGGTGATCCTGAACCTGTTCGGCGCGCAGCAGTTCACCGCGGCATCAGCCAGCGAGTACGCGAGCATCGAACAGGTGGGACGTCAGATCGGGAAGATCCGTTAGCCCAGACCTTGAGCAGAATGGGGGGAAGCGCTGAGCGACTCCCCTTGCCGACAACCCTGCTGGTGGATCTGATCCTGCTGGCAGCAGGGCTGCTGCTCTGGCAGCGCAGCTGCAGCGAGGGTGATGACGTCTGGGTGCTGTTTCTGCGCTCGCTGGCGGCGATTGATCTGGTGGTGATCGCCCTGGGCAATGGGGTCCTCTGGCTCGAGATCCCCCTGCTGCTGCTGGTCTTCGGCTTGCCCTCGGTGGCCAAGATCGAGCGGGGAGAGCGGCGCCCATGAACCCCCGTGGTCCCGACGTCCTGGAGCTCACCTTGGTGGGCCTGATCCTGGCCTTGATGGTGTTTCGGTTCACCTACCACTGAAGAGGCAGCATGGCCTCAGTGGCCTCTGACCCCTGCCCTTGATTCAGCCGCTGCTGGAGTTGCGCTCGATCGAGGTCGCCGGCCGTCAGCAGCCGCGGCTGCTGGGCATCGACCTGAGCGTCCATGCGGGGGAGCGCATCGCCCTGCTGGGGCCCAGTGGCGCTGGCAAAAGCACGCTGATGGCCGTCGCCAATGGCCTGCTACAACCCGATCAGGGCACGGTGCTGTGGAGCGGCGAACCCCGTGCCCGCTCGAGCCGTGGGCGGCGGCGTCAGCTCCAGCGCATCGGCACCCTGTGGCAGGACCTGCGGCTGATCGAAGAGCTGACGGTGCAGCAGAACCTGAACTGCGGACGCCTCGGTCAGTGGAACCTGGCTCAGGCGTTGCTGAATCTGCTGCTGCCCCTTGAGAGTGAGGCCTGCAGGGCGGTCCTCGGGCAGATGGATCTGGATCCTGCCCTGCTCAATCAGCCGATCGGATCCCTCTCCGGCGGACAGCGCCAGCGGATCGCGATCGCCCGATTGCTGCGCCAGGACCCCGTGCTCTGGCTGGCCGATGAACCGCTGGCCAGCCTGGATCCACGCCTGGCCGACGAGCTGCTGGAGCTCTTGCTGCGGCAAACCGCCGCGCCGCGAGCGCTGCTGCTCAGCCTGCACCGACCCGATCGGATCCAGGGATTCAGCCGCGTGATCGGCCTGCGCGAGGGACAACTGCAGTTCGACTGCAAACCCCAGGACGTGAGCGCGCCGATGCTGCAGGCGCTCTACGCCGCGACGGCAGAACCGTGAAACCGGCTGCGCCACTGCTGGTGCTGCTGCCTGCCCTGGTGCTGCTGCCGGTGCTGGTGCTGCTGCCAGGGCTGATGCACGGTGGCGGCTGGGACCTGATTGGCACGTTCCTGGAGGCAGCGGTCCATCCGTCTTTGGACCCGGTTGTGCTGGCATCGCTGCTGCAGGGCTTGGCCGTGACGGCGGGCATGGCGCTGCTCGGCTGGGCCAGCAGTGTGCTGATCGGCATCGCCTTGGGCATCGCCAGTTCGCGTTTGGTCTGGCGCAGCCTGAGCGCAACGGAGCGACCAGCCCAGCTGCTGAGGCGGCTCCTGGCCATTCCCCGCTCGATCCATGAACTGATCTGGGGCTTGCTGCTGCTGCAACTGCTGGGTCTGCAACCGGCTGTGGCGGTGCTCGCCATCGCGATCCCCTACGGAGCGCTGGTGGCCCGGGTGGTGAGCGATCTCCTCGACGCCCTTCCCGATCAGACCCTCAGAGCGCTGCTGCTCTCTGGCGCCCCTGCCCCGGCGGCCCTGATCAGCGCCCTGGGGCCACCGCTGCTGCCGGGGTTGATCAGCTACGGCGGTTACCGGCTCGAATGTGCCCTGCGCAGCGCCACCTTGCTGGGGGTGTTCGGCCTGGGCGGACTGGGCAATGAGCTGTTGCTCACCCTGCAATCACTGGAATTCCGCGAGCTCTGGAGCGGCCTCTGGCTGCTACTGGCGCTGATGCTGAGCCTTGAAGCCGTGGTCCGTCAGCTGCGTCAGCGCTGGGGCATGCCGAGCCGCTTTGGTCTGGGACAGGGCAGCAGCGGCCAACGGGGCCGTGAACTGCTGCTGGCCGTGGCGGCCCTGCTGCCGCTGCTGGTGCTGGTGGCCCAAGCCCTGGATGTCCATCCCGGGGCGTTGCTGCACTGGCAACCCCTGCCGCCGATGCCAGAGCAGCACTGGCTCGAGACCCTGGCACTGCCCTGGCCATCGCTGGTGGTCAACACCCTTCTGTTGACCCTGCTGGCGGCGGGACTGGCGGTGGGCGGCGCGCCGCTTCTGCTGCTGCTCGTGGCCCCCTGGCGCTGGGGGCGCAGGTTGCTGCAGTTGCTTTGGGCCCTCGGTCGCCTCTGGCCGCCTCCGCTGACGGCTTTGCTGTTGCTGTTTGTGCTCAAGCCAGGCGTGGTGACGGCGGCCCTGGCGCTGGGGTTCCACAACCTGGGAATCCTGGGGCGCTTGCTGCTCGAAGGAGCGGAGGTGGCGGGCGCGGGCGCCGAAGAGGCCCTGCGCAGCAGCGGCAGCGGGGCCCGGATCGCCCTCCTCTACGGGCGCTTCAGTGCCCTGGCCCGCTCCTATCTGGCCTACGGGGCCTACCGCAGCGATGTGATCCTGCGGGAGACCGTCGTGGTGGGGCTGGTGGCAGGCACGGGACTCGGGAGCCAACTGCGCGAAAGCCTGAGCTCCTTTGCCTGGGACCAGATCGCGCTGCTGCTGCTGGTCTATGCAGTGCTCACGATCGTCGGTGAAGATCTCAGCGACCGTGCCCGCCGGCGCCTGCTCTGACCCGCTGCCATGCCCCTGACGATTCCCCGCAAGTTGATCGTGCTGGGGGACAGCGGCGTCTACGGCTACGGCGATCCCGAAGCCGGCGGTTGGTGTGAGCGGTTGCGGCGCCACTGGATGGAGCTGCCCGATGGGCCAGTGCTCTACCCCCTCGGAGTGCGCGGCGATGGTCTGGAGCGGGTCTCTGCTCGCTGGCAGACGGAATTTGCCTGCCGCGGCGAACTGCGGCGTCAGCAACCGCAGGGCATCTTGCTCTCGGTGGGCCTGAACGACACAGCCCGGATCGGCCGCAGCGACGGCAGACCGCAGCTGGATCCAGAGGCCTTCCTCTTCGCGCTGCAGCAGCTGCTGGGGCAGATGAAGCAAACCGGGCCCGTGTTGGTGATGGGACTGACGCCGGTGGATGAGGCGGTGATGCCCTACGCCGATGTGCTCTGGTACTCGCTGGAGCAGATCCGCCGCTACGAGGCGCTGCTGGAGGAGGCCTGCATGGAGGTGGATGTGCCCTTCCTGCCGCTGTTGGAGGGGCTGCTGGCGGAGCCCCGCTGGCTGCAGTGGATCGGGCCCGATGGACTCCACCTCAACAGCGAGGGGCACCAGCAGGTCTACGAGCGCGTCCGGCAGTGGCCGGCACTGCTGCAATGGGCGGACCTGCAGCCCCTGTCTGCCCTCACCCCCCTCAACTGAGGGGAATCTGTCCCCCGCTGGGGTGGGCTGGGGGGATGGGATCCCAGCGGAGCGTGGAAACAGCGATCCACTCTCCCCATGAAGACTGCTCGCCCCCCCATGGCAGAGCCGAGGCTGGCTGCTCTGCTGGAGGCCTATCTGGAGCAACCCAGCCTGAAGCGACGCAACGCGGTGGTCCACGCCAACCTGCCTCTGGTCTGGCAGGTGGCTCGCCGCGAAAGCCTGCGCACGGGTGCCTGCTTTGACGACCTGGTGCAGGTGGGCGCGATCGGGCTGATCAAGGCCGTGGAACGCTTTGATCCAGGGATGGGCAACACCTTGAGCACCGCCGCGGTGCCCTGGATTCGCGGCGCCATCCGTCATTACCTGCGCGACCAAGGCCGCCCAATCAGCGGATCGCGGAGCCTGGTGGAGCTCCTGCAACGGGCCCGCCAGCTGCAGGATGGACGGGGACGTCAGGGGCTCTCCCCCCTCGGCGAACCTGAGATCCTCACTGCCCTGGGTTGTTCAGCGGTGCGCTGGCGGGAGGCACAGCAGCTGCAACAGGCCCTGCGCCTGGTGAGCCTCGATCAGACCGTGACGAGCGAGGAGGGCGAGTTGGCGCCCCTGGTGGAGCAGCTGCCGGACCGGTCGATCAGCGATCGCTATGGGCAACTGATGCGTCAGGAGCAGCGCCGGTTGCTCTGGAGCAGCCTCAACCAACTGCAGGCCGCCCAGCGCAACTTGCTGCTGGACCGGATCCTGGCTGGACAATCCTGGCGCGAGCTGGGACAACCCCTCAAGCTCAGCGGCAAGGCCGCCCAGAAGCAGTTCCAGACGCTGATCGAACAGCTCAGGCGTCAGCTGGAGCCGCAGCTCAGTGCCGGCTGAGAAGGGCTGAGTGGGCCGTTCAGGCCAACCCGAGGAGCTGCGCCAAGGCCATCGCTAAGACCGCGGCAATCAGGGTCTGAATGGCATTGACCAGCTCATTGCTGAGCCAGCCGTGGCGGCCCTGCAGGGTCGCCCCAATGCCGCTCTCCAGCAGGGTGGCGACCAGACCCACGGCGACCACGAGCACGGTGGTCGCGGCTCCTTGCAGCAGCCCCAGCTGCTGCATCACGGCTGCCATCACGGCACTCCCCGCGAGGCTGGCGGCGGTGCCCTCCAGGCTGATGGCGCCTTCGGTGCCTGGGGGAACCGGGCGCAGGGAGCTGATCAAGACGGTGTGGCGGCCCCAGCGCTTACCGATCTCGCTGCCACAGGTGTCGGCCAACTTCGCGCAGAAGCTGGCGGCGAAACCGATCTTCAGCAGGGTCACCGGAGCTGTGGGCAACACGGTGAGCAAGGCCAGAGCAGCGCCGGTAGCGGCAGAACCCCAAACGTTCTCGGGTCCGCGGCGACCACCCCGGGCCTCCGCCAGACCTTGCTCCTGCTTGCGCCGCAGGCCCAGACGGGTCACGAGCGAGCCCAGGCCCAGATAGATCACCACAGCCGACCAACCCGGCCAGTCCAGGCTGCCGAGCAGAAGGGTGCCGAGGATCCCCGCATGCACCCAGCCGCGGGAGGTCAGCAGCGGCAGCCGCTGAGCAAAACCGATCAAGACGGCATTGGCCAGCAGGGCGAAGGCCCAATGCAGCAAGCGCTCCGGTCGTGCCAGAACGAGCAACTCGAGCATGGCGCCTTCAACCCCGATCAACCCAGCACACCATGCCGTGCAGAGGGCTGCAGCGGAAGCTGTTCTTCTGTTGCACAGCCCTAAGTCAGCGCCCCGAGAGACCCTCCGGCAGCGGATAATCGCGCCATCGGCCTGTCACTCGGCGCCATGGTGTTCAACAACAAGGGCAAGTTCTTCCTCAACCTCGACGAGAAGACTCCCGTGGCACCGGCCAAGGTGGCTCCCGTCGTCGCCGCAGCTCCTGCAGCCACCTCTGCCCCCGCAGCCCCTGCAGCGAAGGAAGCCAAGAGTGCTCCAGCGCCTGCGCAGGCTCAGGCGGCTCCGGTCAAGACCGACGCCAGCGGCAAGGTGATGACCACCGCTGAGGCCATTGCCGCGGAACTGGCCGCCGAGGAAGCGGCCCGCCCTGCACGCACCAACGACACCTTCGCGCCCGAGTGCGTCACCGCAGGCGGTGCACTGCCCATGCGCCGCCGCCGTGGCGGTGCCAACTTGGCCGGCTTCCGCAGCATGGCCAGCGGCCTGTTCGGCAAGAAGTAAGCCTCAGAGGCCGAAGCGACTGCCGCGCCAGCCGCTCAAGCCAACCAAGGCCGCCACAGAAGCGGTCGAACTGCGCAGGATGCGGGGACCGAGGTCCACGGGGATCCACCCCGCCGCTTGGGCCATTGCTTCCTCCTGGGGGCTCCAGCCCCCTTCCGGTCCGCAGGCAACCGTGACCGTGCTCGGGTCATCGGGCACCGCAGCGAGGGCCTCGCCCAGGGCGATCAGCGGCACGGGGCTGCGGGTGGTGGCCCAAAAGGCCGGCCCTGCATCCCGGCTCGGGGTCAAGACATCGGGGAGCGCCATGGGCGCCTCGAGCTGGGGCAACCAGAGGCGCTCGCATTGCTCCGCTGCTTCCGCAGCGATGCTGCGCCAGCGCTCCAGGCGAAGCTGCCCCTGCACGGCCGTGCGCTCACACAGCAGAGGGATCAGGCGATCGACGCCGAGTTCCACGGCCATCCGAATCACCACCTCAAAATCACGCTTCACCACGGCTGCGGCGAGCACCAGAGAGGGCCGCGGCGGTTCCAGCTGCTGCTCGAGCGCCAGCAGCCGGGCCTGCTCGGCCGTGACCAGCTCTGCGGTCCAAAGGGCGCCGCAACCATTGATCACAGCGAAGCGATCACCGGGGCCAAAGCGCAGCACCTTGGCCAGATAGCGCTGCTCCTCAAGCAGAAGGGGAAAGCACTGCTCCGGGCCCAGAGCCTGCAGACGCTCGGGGGCAATCAGAACCCGACGCAGCTCCCGGGCCATGGCTCAGGCGTCCGGGGAAGCCACCGGGAACAGGCTGTCGGGATGCTCTTCGATGGGCCAATCGTCATTGACGCCGCCAATCAGGAGCTCCTCGATCTGCACCACATCGGAATCGAGCTGCCGCAGGGTATTGATCAGGACATCAAGGGCAAAGCCATCGCTGGTGCCCAGGTCCATCCAGCAGCGAGCCCAGCCGCCCTGGTATTCCATCTCCCCCATGTTGTGCATGAGGGCAGGCATGGAGCGCTCAGCGCTCTCGTTGTCGTAGCCCATCCAGCTGACGTCAGCGCCCTCTTCATGGACCTGAAGGTTCTCAGCGTTGAAGGCGCCGAGCTTGCCCAGGAAGAACCAGCTGTCGAAGGCGGTCTCCACGTAACCGCGCTCCCCCTGGCCCGGGGGATTGCTGAAGCGCAGCCAGATCCAGCAGTTGAACGGATCAAATTCCCGAAAGCGGATCTCCATTGCAGCGGGCTGCCGGCAGGTGTTGCTCCCATCAAACATGCTGGGGGCACCCGAAGGCCATCGGCCACCGATGCTTGAGCTCAGGTCGCTGCGCTATCACGCCGCCACGGCACCGGAGCCGGTGCTGCGGGGGGTGAACCTGAACCTGGAGCCGGCGCGACTCACCCTGGTGGCAGGACGCAGCGGTTCGGGCAAATCAACACTGCTGGAGCTGATCTGCGGATTAGCAGAACCCAGCTCAGGAGAGATCCTCTGGCACGGCAAGGCCCTCAATGGCCGTCAACGCCGCTGGCTCTGCGGGCTGGTCTTCCAGTTTCCGGAGCGCCATTTCCTGGGGCTCACGGTTGGCCAGGAACTGCGGCTCGGCCAGCGCCGCCTCCCGACCGAGAAGGCCCAGGCGGTGCTGCGGCAGGTGGGCCTGCAGGGACTCTCCATGCAACAGGCCCCCGAAGAACTCAGTGGCGGTCAACAGCGGAGGCTGGCCATGGCCGTGCAACTCCTACGTGATCCCAAGGTCTTGCTGCTGGATGAGCCCACGGCCGGATTGGACTGGTCGGTGCGCGGCGAGGTGATCGAGCTGATCGGCGAGCTCAGCAAGGAGCGCATCGTGCTGATCGTCAGCCATGAGCCCGAGCTGTTTGAGGGACTGACGCCACCGGAGCAGCGCTGGAGGTTGAACAACGGCCAGCTCGAGCCGCTGCTGGTGAGCCGCTGAAGCGGGACCACTCAATACAGTGCGCTCACCACAGAGCTCACAGCGGACGGACAGCGATGGCGGATCGGTTGGTGCGGGCCACGGCAGCCGGGGGCGGCATTCGCCTGGTGGCTGTCAGCACCACCACGGCCGTTCGCTACGCCCGCCGCCGCCACAAGCTGTCCTTTCTCACCTCAGCCCTGCTGGGCCGAGCCATGACCGCCGGCCTGCTGCTGGCGAGCTCCATGAAGGTGACCCATGGCCGGGTCAATCTGCGCATTGCTTCCGATGGCCCCCTGCGGGGACTGATGGTGGATGCAGGCCGCGATGGCACCGTGCGCGGCTATGTCGGTGCCCCCGACCTGGAACTGGATCTGGTCACGGAAGCCGACGGCCAGCATCATTTCGACTTCAAGCAGGCCACCGGCACCGGCTACCTGCACGTGGTGCGTGATCTCGGGGAAGGTGAACCGTTCAGCTCCACCGTCGAACTGGTGAGCGGTGGCATCGGCGATGACGTCGCCTCCTACCTGCTCCACTCCGAGCAGACCCCCTCGGCGGTGTTTGTCGGCGAACGGATCGACAGCAGCGGCGTGCGCCATGCCGGCGGGGTCTTGGTGCAGGTGCTGCCCAAGGCGGCGCGGGAGCCTGCCCTGGTGGCACTCCTGGAGGAGCGCTGCCGCGAGATCTCTGATTTCAGCGGCAAGCTGGAAGCCTGCGAGGGCAACCTGCAGGCACTACTGGAAGACATCTTCCCGGACCTCGACCCACAACTCCTCGAGGACGCCGAGGCAAGCCAAGAGATCAGCTTCCACTGCCCGTGCAGCCGCAAGCGCAGCGTCAACGCCCTCAAGCTGCTGGGCCGTGACGAGCTCACGCAGATGCTGCAGGAGGACGGCAAAGCCGAGCTGACCTGCCATTTCTGCAACGAGATCTATGACATCAATGGTGGTGAGCTCCAGGAGCTCATCCACGAGCTCACGAGTGAGGCGGCCTAGGCGAGGGAGCTACGGCCTCTGGGCGACTGCAGCAACGATTCAGCCAGCCACAGCTCAGTGGCCGTCTTGATCACCAGCAGCGAGGCTGCAAACGTCAACATGCGGAGCATCACCACAAAGCCAACTGGGGCGATTGTGTTGAGGGCTGGCGCCAGCAACTGTGACCTTCGCTGCTGAGATCAGCGATCCCTCACGCGATCAGCAGGGCGCCGAGCAACAGCAAGAGCAAAGCCGGAAGGCTCTGCACCTGCTGAGCGGCTAGGGGCAAGCCCAGGGGGAGGTTCGGATCGATCAGGCTGAGCAACAGAGCACCCGCCAGAAGACCGGCGCTCAACAGCAGGACACCCCAGCCAACAGCAGGCAAGAAGCGGCGATTGCGGCGCTGCAGGTTGACCACCGTCAGCACGGTCGCGAAGGCCAAGACCAGCTCCGCTGAACTCGCAGGAGCCAGGAGAAGCACCAAGAGCAGGACCGAAAACCCCGCCAGAGGCAGCCATCGCTCCGTCCCCTCGGCCAGGGCGAAACGGGGCCAACTGAAGGAGGCCGTCGGCAGAGAGGGTGTCTTCAGGCCGGGAAGTTTCGGCAGCGGCGGCAGGCTGGGGCGCTGCAGGGGGCTGGCGGCGGGGCTCTTGGCCTCCCGCTGGGAGGCGTTCAGGGCGGCACTGCTCACCTTGCCCTGCTGGCGCTCCTTCAGGCGGTCCATCAAGACCGCGTCGTAGGCCGCTTCGATCTGGGCGCGGGCCTGGGGATCGTCACCCACCTCAGCCAGTCGCTCCTGCTTGGCGGACTGCACGGCATCAAATCCTGCATCCACGCTGATACCGAGCCGCTCGTAGGCACTGGGCTGGGAGCCGGTGGATGCGGGATCAGAGCCCTGGTTCATGCCGTGGTTGGCCCGTGGGTCAGGTGCTTTGAGCGTAGGCAGAAGGCCGGCAGCAGCGACGGGCTGCAACCGTTCAGAACAGAGGCTCGCTGCAACGGAAGCCCTGTTGCTGCAGAAGCGCGTGGCGCTGGCGCTCGGCCTCATCGAGTTGCAGGCGACAGCGACGCTTCAACAGGGGCATCTGCGGGGGCAGGTGACTGCCCTCGCGCATCTCCACGTCAGCGAGACCGCGCACAAAGTTGACGTAGTCGTTACCCCCGTCGGTTCTGGGGCGCACCAACCAGAGTGATCCAGCCATCAATGGCAGACCGTGTGATGTTTTGTTGCGGACCATTCTGTCGCCCAGGGATGGGCGACTGCGGGATGCGGCTTAGAGAGCAATGGGCTCCACGCCGCTGACCACGGGTGCCACGGCACTGAGCTCTAGATCCGCGTGGTCCTCGGCCAGTTGGTTGAGGTTCCAGTCGTTCTTGAACAACAGGACCGGCCGGTCCCAGGCATCGCGCACGGTCTTGCAATTGAAAATGCGGCCCACCTGCTCCAGCGCGGGCCAGCCGCCGACAACCCAGCGGGCCACCGAGAAACCGAGGGGCTCCAGACGGGTCTGAACGCCGTATTCGTTCTCAAGCCTGTACTGGACCACCTCCAGCTGGAGCTGACCCACCGCCGCCAGGATCGGATCGCGCTTGCTCTGATCGGTGTCGTAAAGGATCTGCACGGCACCTTCTTCCCGCAGCTCATTCACCCCCTTACGGAAGCTCTTGAAGGCCGACGGGTTGGGGTTGCGCAACCAGGCGAAGATCTCCG
>JBMSIW010000018.1:0-21703 GCA_049418265.1 Vulcanococcus sp. | reverse complement strand
TGGCGGTGGCGGTGGCCCTGCCGCGAACGCCGATGCGCTTCGGCCCGGCGTGCTGCAGCTGAACCTGAGCAAAGCCAGCACGATCGAGCTCAGCAGCGAAAGCGGAGCGCGCTCCAGCATCAAAGGCGCCAGCGGCGAGCTCACCCTGCAGCTCAAGCCCCCCTTCAAGTTGCAGATCGCACCGCCGCCCCAGGCCAACGAGGTGCTCTGGGACGCTCAACCCCTGAAGGCCATCAGCAAAGAGCCGGGAACCTTCCAGCTACCTGCTCAGCGCCCGTAGCGCTGGGCCATCTCGCCATAGCCCAGAAGCGGGCCAGCGATGCCTGCAATCGGTTGGTTCAAGCGCCACTGCCAGTTGCCTTCGGTGGTGCCGGGGGTGTTGAAGCGCGCCTCATCGCCCAACTGGAGCAGATCCTGCAGCGGCACCACCGCCCAATCCGCCGCCGATGAGAGCGCCAGCTCCGCCAGCTGCCAGCCCGGGGCCTGGACCCTGCCGATCAACTCCTCGAGCTGATGACGCATCTGCTGGGAGGCGTTCTGCCACCAGCCAAGGCAGGTCGCGTTGTCATGGGTGCCGGTGTACACCAACCAGCGACTGCCCTGAAAGTTCTGAGGCAGGTAGGCGTTATCCGGATTGCCATCAAAGGCGAACTGCAGGATCTTCATGCCGGGTAGGCGGTAGCGATCCCGCAGGGCTTCCACATCGGGAGTGATCACGCCCAGGTCCTCGGCGATCAAGGGCAGCGCACCGCGCCATTGGCGGCTCAAGTGCCGCAGCAGGCTGGCTCCAGGCGTGCGCCGCCAGACACCGTGCTCGGCGGTCAGGTCACCCCCGGGCACGATCCAAGCCGCGGCCAGGGCGCGGAAGTGATCGATGCGCAGCAGATCAAACACCGCCAACTGCCTCTGCAGCCGCCGTTTCCACCAACGAAAACGGGTGAGGCGATGCAGAGTCCAGCGATACACCGGAGTTCCCCAGAGCTGACCGGTCTCTGAGAAGTAATCCGGCGGCACACCGCTCTGCTGCTGGAGCGCTCCAGCGGCGTTCACCGAGAACAAGGCGCGATTGCTCCAGACATCGGCGCTGTCATGGGCGACGTAGAAGGGCAGATCGCCGATCACCTGCACGCCGCGGTGGCGCGCATGCTGCAGCAGTCGCTCCCACTGCAACTGCAACTGCCACTGCAGCAGCGCCTCGGCCAGCAGGGCATCGGCCTGCTCCAGATCCAGGGCCCGCAGGGCTGACGTCTGGCGGCGCGCCAAGGGCTGGGGCCATTGCCACCAAGGCTGAGCGCCATGGCGCTCGCGCAGCACCGCAAAGCGGCAGTGATCCACGAGCCAAGCCGCTTCCTGCTGACGCCAGCGCGCAAAGGCCTCCCGTTGATCGGCCGGCCAGCTGCCATGCCGTTTCAGGAGCGCCTGGCCCAGTTGATGGGCCCGCCGGCTCGCCAGCTGGGGATCGAGCCGCTCGCAGCCACCAGGGGCCAGGGCCTGCAGATCACCGGCCTCCAGGAGGCCTTCAGCAACCAGGGCCGGGCCATCGAGGAACCAGGGGTTCAGGGCAAAGCTGCTGGGGGAGCTGTAGGGCGAGCCCAGGGAGTCGGTTGGAGCCAGGGGCAACAGCTGCCAAGCCTTGATGCCGTGATCGGCAAGGGCATCAATCCACTGGAACGCCGCCGCCCCAAAACTGCCGCAACCCGGGGTGCCGGGCAGGGCGGTGGCATGCAGCAGAACACCGGCCCGTCTCATGGGGTGGGCAGCTTGTAGCGGCTGATGATGCGCTGGGCAAAAGCCGGGATGTGGGCCTCCACCTTCTCGGGATGGTTGCGGCGCAGCCAGAGGGCGTTGCGCGTGAAGTGGGAGTCAATCGAGAAGCGGCCGTACTCCAGTCCCTGGGGACCAAAACGCTCCACAAAAAAGCCGATCAGATTGGCCACCCAGAGCGGCAGCTTCACCGCCTTGTCGTAGGCCTCAATGCCCTGCTGCACCGCCGCCTGGCGCTGACCGCGGCTGCTGACCGGCGCCACCTCCAGCTCCGCTTCCACCAGATCCAGCAGTTGCTGACCGCGGGGGTTCCTCACCGTGAGCCATTGACGGCCATAGGTCGCCCCCATGTAGCCAACCACCAGATCAGCGCCGGCATTGGTGTAGTCAAAGCAGCTCAGACAGCTCGGCGCAAAGACGTCCTTGAGCTTGGGGGTGTCGAGACCGAAGAAGGGCACGGTTTCTTCGCGGCCATCGCTGTGGCGGAAGTGGATGCGGAAGTCCTGCATGAATTCGTAGTGCACCACGGTCTCCGGCGAGCTCACCGTGGTCTCCAGAAAGGTCTGCAGCCCTTCGCGGGAGACGTTGTCGGTGCAGGGGAGCCCCAGCACATAGAGCTCATCGAGGGGCAAGGTGGGCTGCACAGCCCGCAGGGCCTGGATCTGGCAGCCCACGCCGATGGCGAGCAAACGCTTGATGCCGCTGCCGGGAAGCTGCTCGAGCACCTCCAGGTTGGGGGAGAGGGTGGGTTTGTTCACCCGGGCGCTCAGCACCTCCTCCGGCGTTCTGGCCAGTCGCGGCACCGGCGTGAAGCGATCCGTTTCGCTCTGACCCACGCAGAGCACCGCATCCACCAAACCGCTCTCCAGGGCCAGCACACCGATGCGGCTGGCGATCCCTGTCCACTGCGCCCCGGCGATGGGCGCGCGCAGACGGGCGCTGAGCATGCGCTGCTGCACACCGAAGTACAGCTCGTCCTCGTCCTCCAGGTTGCGGCTGCGCCCATGGGCCGCCGCCTCCATCGCCTCAAAGCGCTGGTTCAAAAAGGCGCAGCTGTCTTTGACATAAGCCACCCAACGGCTGTCGCAGAGGCCGCACTGGCTGCAGAGATCTTTGGCCGGATAGGTGCTGCCCTTGGCCAGGGGCCGCGCCCGCTCATGGGGCATCACAGATCCAGGGGACGAGGCAGCGGAAGACAAGGGAGCGGACCCGGCAGCACAACCAGCCAGGTCAACCTATCGGTCATGGCGTTCCCAGCGACCTGGGCCAGAGTGGATCGATCTGAATTTCGACTCCATGGCCCGGCAGCGCATGGCCCTACGCCTCCTGGCCGCAGGGCTGGGAGTGGCGGGCGGCCTGGCCCTGCTGGGTCTGCTCTGGCCCGAACCGGATCAATCCGTCCTGGAGGACGGTCCCCCCACGGCTGAGGCCCTGGCAGAACGGCCCCAGCGGCCGATCACGGTGCTGCTGATCGGCTCCGATGCCGACCGCCAGGGAGCTCCGAGCAATAACGCCGCTCCGGCTGGCCCCGCCAACAGCGACGCCCTGCTGCTGGTGCAGGTCTCGCCTGAGGGACCGACTCAGGTGCTGAGCCTGCCGATCGAAGCCGCGGTGCGCCTGCCAGGGGATGCCAAGCCTGTGGCGCTGGGCAGCCTCTATCAACGGGGCGGCCCGGCCCTGGTGGCCAGCGCCAGCGCTGAGTTGGTGGATCTGCCCAAGGGCCAGCCCGATCGCTATGTCGTGCTGCCCAGGGCCGTGCTGCGGGAGCTGGTGGATCGGCTCGGCCGCGTCGAGCTCTCGCCGGATCGGAGCATGGCCTACGCCGACAAGAGCCAGAAACTCTCGATTGCCTTGGAGGGTGGGCTGCAACAGCTCAATGGGCGCCAGATGGAGCAGCTGTTGCGCTTCCGCGATGAAGAGGGCGGTGAGGAGCGCCGGCGCGATCGCCAGCAGCTCGCCCTTGGCACCGTGCTGCGGCAGATGGGACAAAGTCAGCAGATCCGGCTCCTGCCCGAGCTGGTAAGCGACCTGCGCAGCCAGGCCGAAACCAACCTGACCCAGGGAGAATCCTTAAGCCTGCTGGCCGCCGCCTTGATCAACCAGGACGGCATTCGCTTTGAACGGCTTGCGCTGAAGCCGGCCCTGCGGCCTGAGATCAAGCTGCGGGAACTCGAAGCGGGCCCGCTACAGCCCCGCTGGCCCCAACCGCAGCCTTAAGAGGCGCTGGAGCTCCCGCTCTTCCTCGAGGGCCTCAACCGGATCGGCCTGGTCGTCCGCCAACCACCCCAGCCAGGGCAAGCCATCGCGGCGGCGTGCTTCCGGCTGCCAGGGACCTCCGCACTGCACCACCCCGAGCAGCGGCACCTTGTAGTGCTGCAGCAACACCACCTGGCTGCGGGCGCGACCGGAGCGGCGATCCTCCTCACTGACCAGCAGGCAGGTCCTGAAGCGCCAAGCCCCCAGCAACTCTGCCCAGCAACTGGCTGGAACCCGCTCCGACACGTCCGAGGCCGGATCCACCGCCAGGGGCTGCAGCCAGCCCCCAGGCAGATCCAAGAGCTGCTGCAGCTGCTGCTCAGGCGCCTGGGCTGATCCCGGCAGGGGATCCAGCAGACGGCGCTGCAACAGAGCGCCCAGACGCGCTGCCAGGGCCGGAGACAGACCCGCCGGAGCCACCAGAAACAATCCCGCTGCAGCGGAGGTCATGGGAAGAAGGGTGTGAGCAAGGCTGACCGTGGTCCGGGTGGCTTCTACGATCGGGGTTCACCCGTTTGCGCAAGCGGCCCCGTGACCAGTTTCCTGACCGCAGAACGGGTCGATCAGGCAAGCATGGGCCACGACACCAAGCGCCTGCGGCTGTTCAGCGGCACCTCGAATCAGTCGCTGGCACGGGAAATCGGGGCGTACCTCGGCGTGCCCGATGGCCCTCGGGTGATCAAACGCTTTGCCGACGGCGAGCTCTATATCCAGATTCAGGAATCCATTCGCGGCTGCGATGTCTTCTTGATTCAGCCCACCTGCGCTCCGGTGAACGATCACCTGATGGAGCTGCTGGTGATGGTGGATGCCTGCAAGCGGGCCTCAGCCCGCCAGATCACCGCAGTCATCCCTTACTACGGCTACGCCCGAGCCGACCGCAAAACCGCTGGGCGGGAATCCATCACCGCCAAGTTGGTGGCCAACCTGCTGGCCAAGTCCGGGGTGGATCGGGTGCTGGCAATGGACCTGCATTCGGCTCAGATCCAGGGCTATTTCGACATCCCCTGTGATCACATCTACGGTTCCCCGGTGCTGGTGGACTACCTCTCCGGGCGCGATCTGGGGGATGTGGTCGTGGTCTCCCCTGATGTCGGTGGGGTCGCCCGGGCCCGCGCCTTTGCCAAGCAGCTCAACGACGCACCCCTGGCGATCATCGACAAGCGCCGCTCGGGTCACAACGTGGCCGAGAGCCTCACCGTGATCGGTGATGTGGCCGGCAAGACCGCCATCGTCATCGACGACATGATCGACACCGGCGGAACCATCTGCGCCGGTGCTCGCCTGCTGCGCAAGAACGGGGCGACCCAGGTGCTGGCCTGCGCCACCCACGCCGTCTTCTCCCCTCCGGCGATCGAACGGCTCTCAGAGCCTGGCCTGTTTGAGGAGGTGATCGTCACCAACTCCATCCCCTTGAGCGAGGAGCGCCGCTTCCCTCAGCTCCAGGTTCTGTCGGTCGCCAACATGCTGGGCGAGGCCATCTGGCGGATCCACGACGAAAGCTCCGTGAGCTCGATGTTCCGTTGAGGACTTTCCGTTGAGGATGTTCCGTTGAGAAGGCTCCGCAAGCGGAGCTTCGCCCTGCTGGCCGGCCTGAGCCTGTGGGCGATGGCGCCAGCAGCCTGGGCCGCGCCGCGTCGCATCGGGGTCTGGCTCACCAACAGCCCCAGCCCGCTGTACTACAAACCCCAGCGGCTGGAGAACGCCGTGCGGGAGTTGGCTGATGCCGGCTTCAACACGCTCTACCCCAATGTCTGGAGCCGCGGCACCACCTTCCACCGCAGCAACTGGGCTCCGATGGAGCCAGCCCTGCTTCAGAGCGGGGCCAGCCACGATCCCATCTGCAGGCTCACCGAGGCCGCCCATCGCCGCGGCCTGCGGGTGATCCCCTGGTTCGAATACGGCCTGATGGAGCCGGCTGATGCAGCCGTGGTGCAGCAACACCCCGACTGGGTCCTGCAAAAGGCTGATGGCACCAGCGCCGTGACCATGCACGGCCGCCAGATGGTCTGGCTCAACCCAGCCCACCCGGGGGTGCGGCAACGGTTCTTGGGGCTGATTGGCGAAATCGTGAAGCGCTGCAAGGTCGATGGCATTCAGCTCGATGATCACTTCGCCTGGCCCGTGGACCTGGGCTACGACCCCTACACCCGTGCGCTCTACCGCCAGGAGAACGGCCAGGATCCACCCGCGAACAGCAGCGATCGCGCCTGGATGAACTGGCGCCGGCGGCAGCTCACCGGCCTTCTGCGCGAACTGCGGGCGACCTTGCGCACAAGCGGCCTGGGCAGCGCCTATGTGAGCCTCTCACCGGGGCCCTTCCGCTTCGCGTACAACCACTGGCTGCAGGACTGGGAGATCTGGGCCCTGGGGGGGCTGATCGATGAGCTGGTCGTACAGAACTACGCCTACTCCGTGGCGGGGTACGAAAAGGATTTGAAGCAACCGGCACTGCTGAAGGCCAGCAGCTGGGGGATCCCCGTGGAGATCGGCATCCTGGCGGGATTCGGCGGCCGCACCACCCCCATGGCGACCCTCAGCGAGAAAGTGCGCCTGGCCCTAGAGCGCGGTCACGGGGTGATCTACTTCTATTGGGAAGGCCTCTGGGGACTGCACGCCGGCGCTGAGGGTCCGGGGCTGCGCCAGGAAGGCTTCAGGTCTCTGCACCAGAGCGTGCCGCGCTGAGACTCTGATCCACCACCTCACGGCTATTGGGTGAGAGGGGTTTGGCCGCGAGCAGCTCGAGCGCTTCCCGCATGCGGACGCTGCGCACCGGTCCATAGCTCTGCCAGCGGCTGAACACCTTGGCCATGCGCGAGGCCGTGATCGGGTTGCGCTGATCCACCGCCGCGATCTGCTCCGCCATGAAGCGATAGCCGCGGCCATCGGCAGCGTGGAACTGCGTGGGGTTACCGGCAAAACTGCCCAACACCGCCCGCAGGGAATTCGGAGCTGCCGGATCAAAGCGCGGGTGCTCCATCAGCTGCCGCAACCGCTCCACACCATCGCCAAAGGGGGTGGCGGCCTGGAGCGCGAACCAGGCATCCAGGATCACGGGCTTCTCCTGCCAGCGCTGATAGAACGCCTCGAGGGCTCCATCCCGCTCGGGGCTGTCGTGGCACTGCAGGGCGCGCAGTCCTGAACGGGCCAGGCTCATGGACGGGCCCTGCACGGCCGCAGCTGCTTCGGCGCGGGCCCCCGGGTCCCCAGCGGCAATGCGCCAGCTCCAGGCCGTGGCGGTGAGCTGACGATCACCGACGCCAGCAGGCCAGATCTGCAGCCACTGGGGCCGGCAGCGCTCAAGAGCCTGCTCCAACGGAGACGCCAAGGCTTCTCCCAGGCGCGCCTGCAGCGCCAGCAAGGCCTCAAAGAGCGCCGGCGGGTCGGCCTCGCCATGGCGCGTGAGGGCGGCATCCTCCAACTCAGGCAGCCCCGGGAAGGACATCAGCACGCTGCGGTAGGCATCGCACATGCCCACCTCCGCCAGGATGCGCTCAAAGGCGGCCACCAGCCCCTCTTCCAGCTCGTCATTGACCTGACCCGCCGCGCGATCCAAGACGGCCTCCCGCAGCAAGACCTGAGCCGCATCCCAGCGGGCAAAGCTGTCGCTGTCGCAGGCCAACAAGTGGAGCAGTTCGCTGCTGGATCGCTCCAGCTCCACGCGAATGGGCGCGGAGAAGCCGCGGGGCAACGACAACGCCGGGGGATGGGCATGGGGCTCCAGACCCACCAGCAGGATGCTCTGCTCGGGCTTGTCGATCACGAAGAGACGACTACCGCCGGGCGTCACCGCTGCATGTTCACCGGGGAGTTGCAGAGGCAAGGGTTCTCCCCCCTGACCCACCAGGCCCAGCAACAGCGGAATCACCACAGGTTGCTTCTGCGGTTGCCCGGGGGTGGGCGGCGTGTGTTGACGGATGCGGAGCTGCAGGGTTCCCGCCTCGCCATCCCAATGGCGCTCGATCTCCAGAACAGGGGTCCCCGCCTGGCTGTACCAGTGGCGGAACTGCTGGAAGTCGAACCGCGGCAAGGGCGCACCCTGCTGCCAGGCCTGCTCAGCGGCATCCTGCATGGCCTGCACAAAGTCGTTGCAGGTGGCCGCCGTGCCGTCGTGACGACTCACATAGAGAGCCATACCGCGCATGAACGTCTCCTCACCCAGCAGGGTGTGGAGAACACGAATGACCTCTGAGCCTTTCTCGTAAATCGTGGTCGTATAGAAGTTATCGATCGCCTGGTAGTGATCGGGCTGAATCGGGTGCGCCGTCGGGCCAGCATCCTCCCTGAACTGGGTGTTGCGCAGCAGCGAGACGTCCTCGATCCGCTTCACTGCAGCGGAGTGCAAATCAGCGGTGAAGCTGGCATCACGGAACACCGTGAGTCCTTCCTTCAAGGAGAGCTGGAACCAGTCACGGCAAGTGATCCGGTTGCCCGTCCAGTTGTGGAAGTACTCATGGCCGATCACACTTTCAATGCGCTCCAGCTCCGCATCGGTGGCGGTTTCAGCGTCGGCCAGCACCAATTTGGAGTTGAAGATATTGAGGCTCTTGTTCTCCATCGCGCCCATGTTGAAGTGGCGCACGGCGACCAGATTGAATTCACTGAGGTCGTACTCCAGGCCATAGCGCTCCTCGTCCCAGCGCATGGAGCGCTTCAACGACGCCATGGCATGGGCCGTGTAAGGCGCATCCCCGGGCTCGACGTGAATCCGCAGCTGCACCGTTTGGCCGCTGGCGGTCACGAACTGATCGCGGACCTCCTCAAGCTGGCCGGCGACCAAGGCAAACAGATAGGAGGGTTTCGGGAACGGGTCCTCCCAGAGCGCGAAATGGCGCCCCTCAGGCAGTACCCCCGTCTCGAGGCAGTTGCCGTTGGAGAGCAACACCGGACAGCTGGTCTGATCGGCCTCGATGCGAACCCGGAAACGACTGAGTAGATCGGGGCGATCCGGATGGAAGGTGATGCGGCGGAAGCCCTCGGCTTCGCACTGGGTCGTGAAGAGTCCTCCGCTCACGTACAAGCCTTCGAGACTCGTGTTGCGGTGCGGCTCGATCTTGACGCGGCTGCGCAGGGTGCAGGCCTGAGCGGGTGGATGCAGCAGCTCCAGGCCTGAGCCATCGAGGCGGTAGGCCTCCGGTGCCAACGGCTGATCGTCCAGGGCCAGATCCAACAGCTCAAGCTGCTCACCCCGAAACAGCCAGGGGCCGGCCTCCACAGCGGCTGGGTTGGGCCTCAGCTGCAGCTGGGCCTCCACCACCGCGTGATCCCCATGGAGCTGAAACAACAGCTCGGTGTGCTCGATCAGAAACGGAGCGGGACGGTAGTCCTCAAGACGCACGGTTGCCATGGCAGCAGAAATCAG
Organism: Vulcanococcus sp.; assembly: GCA_049418265.1. GTDB lineage: Bacteria > Cyanobacteriota > Cyanobacteriia > PCC-6307 > Cyanobiaceae > Vulcanococcus. The sequence goes on along the minus strand of JBMSIW010000018.1, from coordinate 12,321 downwards.
CGCTTCTTGGCAGGGGCAGCGGGCTGAGCGCCTCGGGTCTTGATGGCCTCGTCCACCTTCTTGCGGACATCAGCGGGCACCTCGGTCGGGCAAACCTCAACGGCACCGAGGACCGCGGAATTGATCGAACCGCGGCGCAGCTCATCCATCGAGAGAGCCTTGGGACCCACCTGGGCGATCCGCCCCTCATGCTGGCCCTGGATCACCTGAGCGATGGTCTCGCCGGCAATGGCCACCGCCTTATCGAAGTCGGTTCCAGCCGCCCGGGCGATGCAGACATTGAGAGCCGCGATGCGCGTGTAGAGGCTCATGTCCGCCTCAGAGGCCGGCGCTGCCTGAGCCGAGAGGGGAGCCACCCATAACAAGAGGGGGAGCAGCAACAGGCCAAGGCGGCCAGCGTTCAGGCGCACGCGCATGCAGATCTCAGATCCAGCCAATCCTGCAGCACAAATGCCCATCAGGCATCCGCCGGCAGCGGCGGTCCCGCCTCCTCGACGCGGATCTCGTGATGCATCTCCACCAGCTCCAGGTTGCCGTCGCACCAGGAGTAGATGGAGCGCGCCCGAAAGCGGTCCTGATCCACCAGGCGAATGTGCTCAAGGATGTCCCACTGCTGGTAGTGGGATTCGAACACCACCTCGTGTTCATCGGCCTGGCGGATCTGGCTTTTGGTGGGCGATCCGCACAGGTAGCCGCGACTGCGGCGCAGCTGATGACCGCAGAGGGAGGCATCCATGACCCCTTCGCGCACGTAGCGGGGCTTGCGCTCGAAAAAGTCGTATTCCTTTTCCGGCCACCAGGTGAAGCGATAGCGGGGCTCCACCTCCGCCTGATCTTCAAAGGTCTGCACCCGCAACATCATGTCCACGCGCAGCACCTCATCGTCTGGGAAGAAGTACTGACGACGGGAACGCCACAGGCCGAGGTTGCGGTTAAACCAACGGCGCAGTGTGGTGTCGAACTGAATCCGGTTACCGCGGGAGGCACCACTGCTGGAGCTCACCGGGTGCACCCGAGTCGATAGCTCTCGGTGGTGGATCACAGGGGGATCACCTGAACAACGACTCATCACAGTCGTCATAGCGAAAGCACACAGTCCTGAACAAACCCCATAGGGTGAAACCACAATTTCTCCAGGATTGAGCCCGCCGGTGCACTCCGCAGGGGATGCAGGCCCCGACGAGACCCCATCGATCCATCCCTCGGGCGATTGCCTGGTGGATGTGGAACGGCTCGCTGCGCCCCCGGCTGACCCCTCTGAGCGGCGTCACCTGAAGCTCCTTTTGGTGGCGGCTTCCCACCACCGCGCCAGTGCCGACGTCCGCAGCCTGGTGGCCTTCCTGGAACGAGAGGACTTCGGCTTTGACGTGAGCCTGGAGCTGGCCGATCCCGCCCAGCGCCCTGAGCTGCTGGAGCTGCACCGCCTGGTGGCCACCCCGGCGCTGATCAAGCTGGAGCCCACCCCCAAGCAGGTCTTCGCCGGCAACACCCTCCTGCAGCAACTGCGCAATTGGCTCCCCCGCTGGCAACAGCAGGAGGTCGTCAGCGGCCTGGGCATGAGCCTCAGGCCGGCGGAAAGCGATGGCAGCCGCACCCAACGGGAACTGCAACTCGAAGATCAACTGCTCGTGCTCCGGCAGGAGAACGAAGCCCTGATCGAGCGGCTCGGCGCCCAGGAACGGTTGCTGCGGATGGTGGCCCATGAGCTGCGTACCCCGCTGACCGCCTCAAAGCTGGCTCTGCAGAGCCTCAACCTGGGCCAGATCGATGAGACCCGCTTTCACGATGTCCTGGGCCGCCGCCTCGACGACATCGAACAGCTCTCCAAGGATCTGCTGGAAGTCGGCACCACCCGCTGGGAAGCCCTCTTCAACCCCCAGCGGCTGGCCATGGGGCCCATTGCCGCAGAAGCCATCCTGGAGCTCGAAAAGCTCTGGGTCGGCCGCGGCCTGGAGCTGATGACCGACATCCCCTCCGATCTGCCGGATGTCTATGCGGATCAACGGCGCATGCGGCAGGTGTTCTTGAACCTGCTGGAGAACGCCTTCAAGTACAGCCCTGATCGAGGCACCGTGAACCTCTCGATCCTGCACCGCACCAACCAGTGGCTGCAGGTGAGCATCTGCGATTCAGGCCCAGGTATTCCCGGCGATGAACAGGAGCGGATCTTTCAGGAGCGGGTGCGTCTACCCCAAACCTCCTCCTCCACCTCCGGCTTTGGCGTGGGCCTCTCGGTCTGCCGGCGAATCACCGAGGTCCATGGCGGACGGATCTGGGTGGTCTCAGAGCCCGGCGAGGGTGCCTGCTTCCACTTCACCGTGCCGGTCTGGGATGGCCAAGGGTCCACTTGAGGGGCCGACCTGGCGGTTGATTGACGAAGGGACCCTCTGGCCCGTAACTTCATTCACATCGGAGGCGCAGGCGAAAGCCCAAGCGCTGCAACGGATGCGGTGGATTATTCCCCCAGCCCGTTCAACCGAGTCCTAGCCCCCATCGTCTAGAGGCCTAGGACACCTCCCTTTCACGGAGGCGACAGGGGTTCGAATCCCCTTGGGGGTATCCAAAAAGAGCGGCTTCGGCCGCTTTTTTTGTGTCTGCATTTGTGCCTGCAGACGTGTCGGTCTGGTGTGGCGCTGAGGCCCGTTCCGCGCTGCAGGAGCCGCCAACACCCTTGCGGGTGTTCAGGTGAGGTTCTGGCGGCGGTGGGCTTCCATCTGCACCGCCCGCAAGTTGGCCGCGAGGTCTTCCTGCAGTCGCTGCTCGATCAAACCGATCGGCATCCCGACACAGCCCTGCACGGTGAGCTCATAGAGCAGGCTGGAGCCGGAATCGTGGCGACTGATCTTCCAGGCCCCCTCAAAGCGGCGAAAGTCACCTTTCAGCATCACAAAACTGAGGGTTTGCTCCTCGGGATGCTCGGTGAGCTCCAGCTGCACCCGGGCCTTGAACTGCATCCCCATGAAGCGCTGGGAACCTTCCTGTTCCAAACCGACAACCGCATCGCGGCGCCAGAGCAGACGCGATGTCTTCAGATTGGGGATGAAGTCACTGAGGCGGTCGTAGTCGGTGAGCACCGCCCAGATGGCCTCAGGCTCAAGATCAAGCCGCAGCTGAACCGCCAGACGCCTGCAGCCACCGGGCAGCCGCTCCATCACCTGCTGGATGGTGTCGAGCTGGCAGGCCTGGCTTAGCGGTGGTGCCGAAAGCTGCGTCACGGATTCCGCTGCTCAATCAGGCGCTTGGTCCAGACAAGTTAACGCCCACAAGCATGTGACGGAAAAGCTCGCTGTTCTGCGGATTACCTATGATCGCGCGCGTCCACAGGGCAGTTGAGATTCATGCGTGTTTCGACCACCACTTCCAGCCGCAGCGATTCACGCGTGTTCACCGTGGTGGTGCAGGGGTACGGAAGCGCTCACCCCCGCAACGCAGAACGCACGATCAATGTCCCCTTCTCACGCCTTCAGGCGCTGATGCAATCCATCAGCCAGTTAGGCGGCAAGGTGCTGTCCGTCAGCCCTGCATCAGACGCTCCGGCCCCCGCCGCTGCTGCTCCTGCCGCCGCCAAGCCTGCCCCTGAGGCCACCAAAGCTCCCGCCAAAAAACCAGCCGCCCCCGTGACACACGCTGCCGTTCCGGTCAACCTCTACAAACCCAAGTCGCCCTTCATCGGCACTGTCACCGAGAACTACAGCCTCCTTGGAGAGGGTGCGATCGGTCGGGTCAACCACATCACCTTTGACCTCAAAGGTGGTGATCCCCAGCTCCACTACGTGGAGGGTCAATCGATCGGCATCATTCCCGACGGGGAAGATGCGAATGGCAAACCCCACAAGCTCCGTCTCTATTCCATCGCCAGCACCCGCCACGGCGACAACCTCGCTGGCGACACGGTCTCCCTCTGCGTGCGTCAGCTGCAGTACGAGAAGGATGGCGAGACCATCAACGGCGTCTGCTCCACCTTCCTCTGCGACATCGAACCCGGCGCCAAGGTGAAAATCACCGGCCCCGTGGGCAAGGAAATGCTCCTGCCTGAGGACGAGGACGCGAACATCATCATGCTGGCCACCGGCACCGGCATCGCGCCGATGCGCACCTATCTGCGCCGCATGTTCGAGCCCAGTGAGCGCGAGAAGAACGGCTGGAACTTCAAAGGCAAGGCCTGGCTCTTCATGGGTGCACCCACCACCGCCAACCTGCTCTACGACGACGACTTCAACCGCTACGAGCGCGAGTTCCCCGACAACTTCCGCTACACCAAGGCGATCAGCCGCGAGCAGCAGAACGCCAAGGGCGGCCGCATGTACATCCAGGACCGCGTCAGCGAGAACGCCGACGAGATCTTCGCGATGATCGAAAACCCCAAGACCCACGTCTACATGTGTGGTCTGCGGGGCATGGAGCCCGGCATCGACGAGGCCATGACCGCTGCGGCTTCCGCCAAGGGCCTGGACTGGTCCGAGCTGCGTCCTCAGCTCAAGAAGGCCGAGCGCTGGCACGTGGAGACCTACTGAAGCCGACTGGCCGGAGCTCCATTTCGGCCTCAGGTTTTCAAACCCTCAAAAGCCCGCCCTCCGGCGGGCTTTTTTTGTGACACCGGCATGCCAGAGCCTGGCGGTGCCGGTAAACAAGGGGCAGGTGCCCATCACCCATGCCGGCGACTCCGACCAACCCCCTGCGCGTGGGGCTGCGCCAGGAGCGTGTCATCTCGCCCCAGTGCCTCGTGATCTTTGGGGCCAGTGGTGATCTCACCCACCGCAAGCTGATCCCCGCACTGTTTGAGCTCTTCCGGCAACGGCGATTGCCCAGTGAATTTGCGGTGCTGGGCTGTGCCCGCCGGCCCTGGAGTGATGAGGAGTTCCGCCAACGGATGGAGGAAGCCCTCGCGGAGGAGGTCAAGCAACACAAAAGCGCCTGGCAACAGTTCGCAAGCTGCCTCTTCTATGAACCCGTTGATCTGCAGAGCGACGACGACGTGGTGCGGCTCGGCACCCGGCTCGAGGCCATCGATCGCCTGAAAGCGACGCGCAGCAATCGCACCTTCTACCTCTCGGTCTCACCAGCCTTCTATGGCAGTGGTTCTCGGGCCTTGGCCAAAGCTGGGCTGCTGGCGGATCCCAGCCGCAGCCGCCTGGTGATCGAGAAACCCTTCGGCACCGACTACAGCAGCGCCCAACAACTCAACAGGGTGGTCCTGGGCTGCGGTCAAGAGCAGCAGATCTTCCGGATCGACCACTACCTGGGCAAGGAAACGGTTCAGAACATCCTGGTGCTGCGTTTTGCCAACGCGATCTTCGAGCCGATCTGGAACCGCAACTACATCGCCAATGTGCAGATCACGGCGGCGGAAACCGTCGGTGTGGAAGAGCGCGCCGGCTACTACGAAACCAGCGGGGCCCTGAGGGACATGGTGCAGAACCACCTCACCCAGATGCTGGCTCTCACCGCCATGGAGGCTCCCGGGCACTTCGATCCGGAGTCCATGCGCAACGAAAAAGCCAAGGTGCTGCAGGCCGCTCGCCTGGCCAACGAGGTGGAGCCCTGGAAGTGCTGTGTGCGCGGGCAGTACTCCCGCGGAGGCAGCCATGCCAAACCGATGCCCGGCTATCGGGAAGAGCCCGGCGTCAATCCCAACAGCACCACCGAGACCTATGTGGCGATGAAGCTCTTCATCGACAACTGGCGCTGGCAGGGTGTGCCCTTCTATCTGCGCACCGGCAAACGTCTCCCGAAACGGCTCTCTGAGGTCGTGCTGACCTTCCGCAAGGCACCTGTGCAGCTCTTCGATGCCGCCGGTGGCAGCCCGACCGCCAACCAGCTGGTGCTGCGGATCCAACCTGATGAAGGTGCAGGCTTCGTCTTCGATGTGAAGGCGCCGGGCTCGGGGATGCGCAGTCGTCCCGTCGACATGCACTTCAGCTACGACGAGAGCTTTGGTGAACCCTCCGATGAGGGCTATGTGCGCCTGCTCGCCGACGCCATGCTGGGAGATCCGACGCTGTTCACCCGCAGCGATGAGGTGGAGGCGGCCTGGCGCCTCTACACCCCACTGCTGGAGCTCATTGAAGACGCCCCATCACAGCTGCCCGTGCACAACTACGAAGCCGGCACCTGGGGACCCAGCGCCGCCGACAACCTGTTGGCCGATGACGGGCTGATGTGGAGGCGCCCGTAACCCAGCCCACCCTTCGCCGTTCTTCACCAACCGCTCCGGTTTTTCGCCGTCCTCTCTGCCATGGCTCCCCAACTCACCCTGCAGGCACCGCTGGCACTGCCCCCGGATGAGGTCCCGGCCTATCTGAACCGGCTGTGGAGCGAGACCCTGCATGACTCAGGCAGCGCCTCCACCTTCACCCTGCTGGTCTGGGAACCCTCCTGGCTGGAGCAACAACTGATTCGCACAGGCCGCGCGGATGGTCCCCTCACCGGCTTGCTGAGCGAGTCCTTGCTGCAGGCGGCCCGTCAGGCGGTGGGGGAACTGGGACTACCCAGCAGCACCGCCCCCACCGCTCCAGAGCTGGCCTGGGCCCTCGGGCACCAAAGCGGCAGTCACAGCGCGGAGGATCTGCGCGGTCAGTTCGTGGATCGCGCCATCAGCGTGCACCAACCGCGGCGGCTGATCACCCTGGCGCCAACCCTGGCGGAGGACAAACCGCTGGAGACCCTGGTGGCGGCCTACTGCCCCCTCGCCGAAGAACGCGCAGGTGGCAGCAATGCCTGCGGTGATGTGGTGGTGCTGCGCGGCGGCAGGGGAGCCATGCAACAGGGGCTCGCGATGCTCCAGGCCCTGATCCAGCCGGAGTTGCCCTGCTGGATCTGGTGGAACGGGAGCATGGATGAATCCCCGGCGCTGCTGGAAGCCCTCGCGGTGCCGCCGCGACGTCTGGTGGTGGACAGCTCCATCGGACACCCGCACCGCTGCCTGGAGCTGATGGTGCAACGCATCGAGCTCGGGCAGGCCGTGAACGACCTGAACTGGCTGCGCCTGCGCACCTGGCGGGAATCGCTGGCCATGGTCTTTGATCCCCCGAACCGGCAAGCCGCCCTCGACCGCGTCGTGCAACTCGACATCGACATGGAGGGCGAGCATCCCGTGAAGGGGTTGCTCCTCGCCGCCTGGGTGGCCGATCGCCTCGGCTGGCACCTCCAGAGCAGCTACTGGATCGAAGCTGACGCGCAACACGAAGGACGCGGCATCGGCGCTGAATTCCAGCGTCAGGACGGCCAGAGCGTGCAGCTGCGGCTGATGCCCGTACCGGTGGGCGTCTCCAAAATTCACCCCGGAGCCCTGGTGGGCCTGCGGCTGATCTGCGCGCCGGAAGGGCAACCGCCGCTCTGCGTGATCCTCTGCTCGGAATCGGGGGGCTGCATGCGGCTGGAGGCTGGCGGGGTGGCCTCGATGGAGCTGGTGGAAGAGGTGGTGCCGCTGCCCAACGAGAGCGAAGAGATGGAGATGGCGCGGCTGCTCAGCGGCGGCCATGACAGCACCAATCCGCTGATGGCGGCGGCCGCTGCCCTAGCTGCCAAGCTGCTGCCCAGCTAGAGGCCACCATGCCCTGCCTCATCGCGGCCCCAGCCAGCGGCAGCGGCAAAACCCTGGTCAGCCTTGCCCTGAGCGCCCTGGCCAGGCAGCGCGACTGCAGCATCCAGACCTTCAAGGTGGGGCCCGACTACCTGGACCCTCAACTGCTCAGTGCCGCCAGCGGCCGGCCGTGCCGCAACCTCGATCCATTGCTCTGCGGGGAGCGCTGGGTACAGCAGAGCTTTGAGCGCCATGGCGGCATGGCCCAGCTCGCCCTGGTGGAAGGGGTCATGGGCCTCTTTGATGGCAAAGGACCCAGCAGCGAGGGGAGCTCCGCCCACGTCGCCCAACTGCTGGATCTGCCGGTGGTCCTGGTGGTGGAAGCCAGCCGGCAGGCCGGATCGATCGCCGCCTTGGTCAGGGGCTTCCGCGACCATGAAGCCAGCCTGCGCTTCGCGGGGGTGGTCCTCAACGGCGTGGGCAGCCCGCGCCATGAGGCCTTGCTCAGGGAAGCCCTGGCCGCCATTGCCATGCCGGTGCTGGGGGCCTTGCCGCGCCACAGCAGCCTGGAGCTGCCCTCCCGCCATCTGGGGCTACTGCCCGCCCACGAACTGGCGGATCTCGATCAGCGGCTGAGCGCCTGGGCTGATCTGGCGCAACGGCACCTGGACCTGGAGTGTCTCTGGCCGCTGTTGCAGGCGCCGCAGCCCGGCCCTCTCGGCGGCTCCGAGCCAGCGGAAGCGCCAGAGCAGCACCAGCAGCCCCCCGTGCGGATGGCCCTCGCCAGCGATGCGGCCTTCCATTTCCGCTACCCCGAAGCCACAGAACTGCTGGAAGAGCAGGGGGTCGAGATCGCTCCCTGGTCGCCTCTGGCCGATGAAGCGCTACCCGAGCACTGCCGCGGCGTGATCCTGCCGGGGGGGTACCCGGAACTGCATGCCGCCCAACTCGCCGCCAGCCAGCGCAGCCTCAAAGCCCTGCGCGATGCCGCGCAACAGGACCTGCCGATCTACGCCGAATGTGGCGGCCTGCTGCTGCTGGGCCGCAGCCTGATCGATCCCCAAGGCGCGGCCCACGCCATGGCCGGTGTGCTGCCCTTCGAGGCCCGCAAAGGCAGCCTCAGCCTGGGCTACCGGACCATCCAGGCCAGCCGCAGCAGCCTGGTGATCCAGGCCGGTGACACGCTCTGCGGCCATGAATTCCATCGCTGGCAGCTGGAGAGCGAAGCCGCCGGCAGCGACAGCCTCTGGCAACTGGAGGGCTGGGGAAGCCCACGGCGGCCGGAGGGCTGGGGCCGTCCAACGCTCCACGCCAGCTGGCTGCATCTGCACTGGGGCGGTTGCCCCCAGATCCCGCAACGGCTCGCCGCCGCGGCCCGCCGCAGTTCCTCGCTCTAACTCCTTCGCCGGACAGTCCATGGCCCACCCTCAACTCTGGCTGCTGCGCCACGGCGCCACGGAATGGGCCCTGAGCGGTCGCCACACCGGCCGCACCGACCTCCCGCTGCTTCCCCAGGGCGAAGACGAGGCCCGGCGTCTTGCTCCGCTGCTGGCCCAGCAGTCCTTCGCTCGCGTCCTCACCAGCCCGCTGCAACGGGCGAGGCGCACCTGCGCGTTAGCGGGCCTCGGCCCTCAGGCCGAACTGGAACCGCGGCTGATGGAGTGGGACTACGGCAGCTACGAAGGCATCACCACCGCTGAGATTCGCCGTGACATCCCGGACTGGACGGTCTTCAGCCACCCCTGCCCCGGAGGTGAGTCCATCGAGCAGGTGCAAACGCGCTGCGAGCAGTTGATCCACGAGCTCTTGGGCCAGGAGGGCAACATCGCCCTCTTCGCCCATGGCCATCTGCTGCGCTGCCTGGCGGGATGCTGGCTGGGACTGGGGGCCCAAGGGGGTGCCTTGCTGGTCCTCTCCACGGGCACCTACTGCGTTCTGGGGTTTGAACGCGAGCAGCGCACCCTGCTGCGCTGGAACGCGCCAGCCTGCCTCCCGTAGCCGATTGGAGCGAGCCGTGGCAGGTTGAGATCAGGAGATGTGAGTCAGGGGGTTTATGGAACAAGGCCGTCCCTCGCAACGCCAGTCGCCGCCCGGCTGGTTAATTGCTGACACGCGACCCTTGGGACGCGGCACCCGCACAGCCAAGGTGCGGCAGTGGATCAAATCCGAGCGCACGGATCCCAACCCCCCGCGCAGCGAGCGCTGGCAGCTCTTGATTCGCGGTCAGGTGCAGGGGGTGGGCTACCGCGCGAGCTGCTGCAGGAAGGCCAAGGAGCTGGGCCTGAGCGGCTGGGTGCGCAACCTCAGCGATGGCTCCGTGGAAGTGCAGGCCGAGGGGCCCGCCTATCTGCTCACGGAGATGCGGCTCTGGTGCGAGCGAGGTCCCCGAGGAGCGGAGGTCCTGGGGGTCAGCCATGGCCAACTGCCCTGCCTGCAGGAAGACTGGTTCGAAGTTCGCCACTGAGCCACCGCGATGCTGAATGGGACCCTCTGGGCCGAACTGCTGGCCTATGGCAGTGGGATCGCCATCAGCCCGATTCACATTGGCCTGCTCTTCCTGCTGCTGCTCGGTCCCAAACCGGTGCAACGCGGCGGGCTCTTCGTGATCAGCTGGATGGCCACCGTCAGCCTGATGGTCGTGCTGATGCTCACGGTCGGCCATGGCCTGCTGTTGACGATGGAGAAGGGCACCAGCCATCGCACCGGACTGGACCTGCTGGCGGCCGGGGGGCTACTGGCCCTGGGCTTAAAGGAGTTGCTCGATCGACGGGAGGAGGGGGATGAGGCCCCGGCCTGGACCCACAGCCTGGATCGCTTCTGCGCCATGCCCCTGCCGCTGCTGCTGGGGGCCAGTTGCGCCCTGGAGGTCATCAGCCCAGACGATCTCTTCCTGTTCGCCAAAACCGCTTCAACCCTGCTGGCGGCAGGCCTGAGCCGCGTGCAGGAGGTCCTCTACACCGCGGCCTTCACCCTCGCCTGCAGTGCGGCTCTGCTGCTGCCCTTCCTGGCGGTGCTGCTGGGACGGGATCAAGTGCTGCCGCTGCTGGAGCGCGGAAAATCCCTGCTGTTCGCCAAAGGGGATCTGCTGGTGGGTGCCCTCAGCCTGGTGCTGGCGGGCTACCTGGGCTGGCAGGGCATCGAGGGGCTGCAACTCAGCTAGCGGCCAACCAGCGGTTCCAACCCTGACGATCGCGATCCGCCGCCTGGGGCGAGAGGCGTTGATCGGCAGAGAGCCAGACCGCCTGACTGGCGCGGCTGACCGCCACATAGACCAGCTGGCGCCGCAGGGTCTCATCGGCGGGCCAGAAGACATCACCCGCCACGAACACCTCGCCAAAGGTGCTGCCCTGACTGCGGTGCACCGTGAGCACCGCAGCCGGCCCCAGCGAGGCAAAGGCATCGCGCACCAGGAAATAGCGCCGCCAGAGGCTGCGGCCCTGCTGCTTGCCAGCCTCCCGGGCCTGGCTGCGCAGGCGGGTGAGAACGGCATCAAGATCCTGCCTGGCGCTGCTGCCGGCAGGCGGCAGCAGGCGAAGACTCAGGCGCGTCTCACCGGCCTCCACATCTGCGCAGAGGGTCTCGATCACCGCCGGGGTGAGGCCGTCGCCACTGCCCACGCCGAAATCCGCCAGATCACAACGCTCGGGGGTGACATCACGAACCACCAGTTCCCGGTTGGAGCCGAGCACCATGTCCGGCTCCTCTGCGGCCTCCTCGCCGGCACGGCAAGCGGGGGCCATCACGGCCGAACGGGTGATCAAGACCTCACCGGGCAAAACGGGCAGTTGATCGGCCATCTCCCCATGAATCGCCCGGCGGGCGATGGGCACCAACTGCTCCAGGGCGCGGTTCGTGTAACAGAGGATTCGGGCATGGTCCGGGTTGTCCAACTCGGCGCCCCGGCGCAAAGCGGCTTGGGCCGCGGCCAACCAATCCGCGCGCGGCAAGACCGCCACCTGCCCCTGCTCATCCCGCACCGGCGCCAGGACGGGAGGCTGGCGGCAGGGCAGCTGGCCGTTGCGCAGGCCCGTGGCCAACTGCAGGACCGGGCCCTGGTGGCGCACCACTTCGGTGAGGGAGGCCGTGGCCGCGCGCCCCATGGAGAAGACGGGGCTGCGCTCCTCCCCCACCGGCGGCAGCTGGGCGGGATCGCCCACGAACACCAGCCGGGTCTTGAAGGGATGGGCGCAGCGCAGGGCGATCTCCAGCAGGCTGCTGTCGACCATCGAGGCCTCATCCACCAGCACCAAAGCCAGGTTCTCCAGCGCTCCCGCCGTCTGCTCGGTTTCCTCGCAGCGCTCCAGATCCCCCTGGCGCTTGAGCTTGAGGCGCAGCAACCGGTGAATGGTGCTGGGGAACCAGGTGGGCTGCAGCCCGGCCCAGGAGAGGTGCTGACGCAGCACACCCACCGCCTTGTGGGTGGGGGCCACCACCGTCCAACACAGGTCGCGCTGCTCGACCTGCTGGAGCAGATGGCGCGAGAGGTAGGTCTTGCCGGTACCCGCGTAGCCGCTCAGCACAAACGGCGTGCCGTCATAGGGGGCCTGCAGCCAACGCTCAAAAGCCTCAGCCGCCTGGCTCTGTCCGGCGGTGAGCCCCTCAGCCAACCGCCACCCAGCCCCAGTGCTGCGCCAAGACCCAAGGCGAGCCCAGCCAAACCAACCCAGGCAAGGCCACCAGCGGCCCGATCAGGCTGCCCACCAACACCTCCAGGCGGGTGTGACCGAGGTTTTCCTTGAGGGGTTTGAGCTCAGGGGCCTCATCGGGATGCAGCTCCCAGAGGCCATCCGGCAACCCAT